>JBDREM010000147.1:0-13250 GCA_043819695.1 Planctomycetota bacterium | reverse complement strand
ATCTGGATGAAGATGAGCTCCATCTGGCCCATGCAGTTCTCCGTCGAGTAGGCCGCGTCATTTCCTGTGGATCGCCGGTTCCTTGTTGACGCGGCCAGACCCCGTCTGTATAATCCCCGCGTGTCCTCCCGTGCTCTGCGTTTCCGCGGGCGCCGTGGTGGAACGTCTCTGCTCTTGAGGTCTGTGATGGCTGAAGACTACACGAACGTGTTGCGTGAGCGGCTTGACGGCGGGAACTTCAGGAAGCTGATGGCGCTGCCGAACCCGAAACTGCACGGGTTCGTCGCGGAGGCGATCGATCTCTGCAATCCCGAATCGGTCGTCGTGGTCACCGACTCGCCCGAGGACATCGCGAAGGTCCGCCGGCTGGCGATCGACCTCGGCGAGGAGGCGCCGCTCGCGACCGAGGGCCACACGATCCACTTCGACGGGTTCCGCGACTTCGAATGCCACGACCAAGGGCGCGACAAAGACAACACGAAGTACCTCGTCCCGCCCCGCATGCACCTCGGCGCGAACCTGAACACCGCCGACCGCGAGGACGGGCTGGCCGAAGTCCGCGAACATCTCGAGGGCTCGATGACGGGGCGGCCGATGTTCGTCCGCTTCTTCTCGCTCGGCCCGACCGATTCGGTTTTCTCGATCTCGGGGGTCCAACTGACGGACTCGGCGTACGTCGCCCACAGCGAAGACCTGCTCTTCCGGCCCGGCTACGAGCAATTCAAACTCATTGGCGACTCGCCCGAGTTCTTCCGCGTGCTCCACTCGGCCGGCAAGCTTGAAAACGCCGTTACCGTGCACATAGACAAGCGTCGGATTTACATCGACCTCCAGGACGAGTGCGTCTACAGCGTCAACACGCAATACGCGGGTAACACCATCGCTTTCAAGAAGCTCTGCCTCCGGCTCGCGATCCGCAAGGCCGACCGCGAGGGCTGGCTCTCGGAGCACATGTTCGTGATGGGCGTCCACGGCCCCGGCGGGCGTGTCACGTACTTCACCGGCGCGTTCCCCAGCTTCTGCGGCAAGACGTCGACCGCCATGCTGCCCGGCGAGACCATCATCGGCGACGACCTCGCGTACATCCGCAACATCGACGACGAGGCCCGCGCCGTCAACGTCGAGAACGGCATCTTCGGCGTCATCGCGAACGTCAACCCGAAGGACGACCCTGTCATCTACGACGTGCTCAACCGGCCCGGAGAGGTCATCTTCTCGAACGTCCTCGTCAAGGACGACGTTCCCTACTGGCAGGGGATGGGGATCGAGTTGCCGGCCGACGGCGTCAACTACTCGGGCGCCTGGCACGAGGGCAAGCGGGACCCGAAGGGCCGCGAGATCGCCCCCTCGCACAAGAACGCCCGCTACACCGTCCCGCTCGCCAAACTGGCCAACCTGGACGAGCGGGCAAACGACCCGCGCGGCGTGCCGATCCGCGCCATCGTCTACGGAGGCCGCGACTCTGACACGTCCGTCCCGGTGCTCCAGTCCTTCCACTGGGCCCACGGCGTCATCACCACCGGCGCCGGCCTCGAGTCCGAGACGACCGCGGCAACCATCGGGCAGGAAGGCGTCCGCATGTTCCAGCCGATGTCCAACCTCGACTTCGTCTCCATCCCGCTTGGCAAGTACGTCAAGAACCACCTCGACTTCGGCGAAGTGCTCACCCAGCCGCCCCTCATCTTCGCCGTCAACTACTTCCTCAAGGGCAAGGACGGCAAATACCTGAACGACATCCCGGACAAGCGGGCATGGATGAAGTGGATGGAACTCCGCGTCCACGGCGACGCCGGGGCCGTCACCACGCCGACGGGCCGCATTCCCCTCTGCGAAGACGTCCAGCGGCTCTTCCGCGAGTTCCTCGGCAAGGATTACACGACAGACGACTACGTCGAGCAGTTCACGCTCCGCATCCCGGAGAACCTGAGGAAGCTCGAGCGAATCGAGAAAATCTGCCGCACGCAGGTAAGCGACACGCCCGAGGTCTTTTTCGACGTGCTGGCCGCGCAGCGCAAGCGCCTGCTCGCGGCCCGGGCGAAGCACGGCGATTACGTTTCGCCGCTTGCGCTGATGGCCTGACGCCCGCGCGTCCGCCGGTCCGTGAAGCCACCTTATATCCGTGGCTCTCGGGCCGTTGAAAAACCTGCAAGAAACCGCCGACTTACAAAGTCGGCCTACAGGAACGCCCCTTTCGCGGCGTTCTGCGGCTCCTTGTAGGCCCGCTCTGTGAGCGGGCGGACCTTTTCAACAGCCCCGCTCTGTCCGCGCGGCGGTACGCGGTATTTCCTGAGAAATCCCCGATTAGTGATTGTGTCACGCCTGCAAGGCCGGTATCCTGTGCCGGCGTGGCGTGGGTGAATCGGAACCGGTCCAGGTGAAAGGAGTTTGCTGCGATGGCAAAGCAAGTGAAGGAAAGCAAGGCTGTGTTGGCCGACCGCAAGAAGCGGATGAAATGGTGGCACGAGGCGCGGTTCGGCATGTTCGTCCACTTCGGGCTGTACTCGCAGCTCGGGCGGCATGAGTGGGTGATGAACCGCGAGCGGATTCCGCTCAAGGAATACGAGCGGCTCGCCAAGACGTTCAAGCCGAAGGCGCGGTGCCCGCGCGAATGGGCGCAGCTCGCGAAGAAGGCGGGCATGAAGTACATGGTGATGACGACGAAGCATCACGAGGGCTTCTGCCTGTGGAACACGAAGCAGACGAGCTACAACGCGGCCAGGCGGGGGCCGAAGCGCGACATCGTGCAGGACTACGTCGACGCCTGCCGCGAGTTCGGGCTCCGCATCGGCTTCTACTATTCGCTGATGGACTGGCATCACCCGGACGGCGCGAAGTGCTGCAAGGATGAGAAGGCGCGGCGCCGGTTCCTCGATTTCACGCAGGGCTGCGTCCGCGAGCTGATGACGAACTACGGCAAGGTCGACATCCTGTGGTACGACGTTTCGTGGCCGCTCAAGAGCCCGGAGCGGTGGGAGAGCGCGAAGATGAACGCGATGGTCCGCGAGCTTCAGCCGCACATCATCATCAACAACCGCTCGCAACTGCCCGAGGATTTCGGCACGCCGGAGGAGCACATCCGCGCCGAAGGCGCCGGCCGCGCGTGGGAGGCCTGCATGACGTTCAACAACTCCTGGGGCTGGCGGCCGACGCCGCCCTCGGATTGGCACGCGCCGCGCAAGGTCGTCCAAATGCTTCAGCAGGTGACGTCCGGCGGCGGCAACCTGCTGCTGAACATCGGCCCGATGCCGGACGGCTCGGCACCGCCCGAGGCGGTCGAACGCCTGACGGCCGTCGGCAAGTGGACCGGCAAGTACGGCGAGGCGATGTACGGGAAGGTTGACCGGATCGACGGACTCGAGGGCTGGTCGGGCTGCGGCACGTGGACTCGCAGGGGCCGGACCGGCTATTTCTGGGTCACGAACTGGCCGGGCGAGGTGCTCGCCATCGGCGGCCTCAAGACCAGGGTCAAGTCGGTCGCCCTGATGCCCGAGGGCCGGACGCTGCGGTTCAAACAGGAAAAGGACCGGCTGCTTGTGCGGGGCCTGCCGAAGCGATGCCCGGACCGCATCTGCGACACGGGCATGCTGAAGATCGAGTTCGCCGGGGTGCCGAAGCAGAAGCTCGGCGCGGGCGTCGTCGTCATCAGCGTGTAATCTGCGGCATAGCGGGGCGAGGCGAACGGCGTCTTGCCCCGCCTCATTTCCAGCGCCGCGGCGGCGAGTGTGCGAACGCTCAGCGTCTCTTCTCCCGGCCGCGGCACGCGAGCCTCACTTGCCCGTCAGCCCTCGAATCGCGTCGATCTCGGCCTGGTCGAACGGCGTGCCGTCCTTGCGGAATATGTCGTGATGCCAGACCTCCGGCTCGAGCTCGCCCGAAGGATTGCCCCACGGGATGTACGTCTGCGTCCGCCCGGCCACGAGGCCCCAGTTGTAGCAGCCGACCTTCTCGCGCTTCCACACGGGCATCACGGCCTGGAACGTGCTGCCGCGCGGGCCGCGGGCCATCCACTCGGTGCAGAGCATCGGCCGATCGCACGCGGCGAGATTCCTGATCCATTGCTCCACGATCTCGGGCCCGAGGTAGCTGTGAAAGCTGATGACGTCCGACCGGTCGATCATTATCGCGGCCAGTTCGTCCTCCTGCTTGACCGTGTCCAGCTCGGCCTCCCACAGCTTGCCGCGCCAGGGCCCGGCCGTCAGCGGCTGGTCGGGCCGGACGTCGTGCGCCCAGTCGAACGAGGCGCTCAGGAGTTCCTTCGGATCGAAGTCCGGGCAGGCGCCCGGCTCGTTGTAGAGGTCCCAGACGATGACGCGGGAGTCGTGGGCGAAGCGGCCGATCACGTCCCTGACATATTCCTCGAGCCGCGGCCAATTGCCCTTGTCCGATGCGATCTTCCTGCCGGGGCTCGGCACCCAGCGCGAGTTGTGGACGCCGGGAAGAGGATCCTCCTGCGGGCCGAGGTGAAGCTCGTAGCCCGCGTGGGTGCAGTCGTCGAAGAGGATCGGCATCGTCGTCATGCCGTGCGAGCCGGCGAGTTCGAGGAACCGCTCGAAGCGCTCGAGGAAGCCGGCCGGGTCCGCGTCCCACACGAGGTATTGCAGGAAGACGCGGAGCGAGTTGAAGCCGAGACCTGCGGCCCAGCCGAGTTCGCGGCCGATGGTCTCGGTGTCGAACGTCTCGGCCTGCCACATCTCGACGTCGTTCACGGCCGTGCTCGGCAGGAAATTGCAGCCGACGAGCCACGGCTGCCGGCCGTACCATTCCCGCGCCTGCTCGCACGTCCATCTCGCTTCTGCCACGGTGTTCCTCCTCCGACTCGGCCGCTGCCGTTAGCCCACGGCGTGAGCCGTGGGAAAGCCTGACAAATCACAATGGCACTAATTAAGCCCGATCATCCGCCGCCAGAGACAACGGGCGGCCCGACGGCTTCCTTGTCCTAATCCTAATCGTAATCGTAATCGTAATCCTACTCGGCAGCGGCACTTACGAAACAGCGATTAGGATTAGGAGTAAGATTACGATTACGAGCGGAGCTCTGCAACCGGGGCCGTGCCCCTTATGTTAGCACGACAACGCTAGAAATTAACCGCCGAGGTCGCGGAGATCGCAGAGAACAATCGAAAAACAAAGAAGTTGTACGACCCGCAGGAAGTGTGCCCGGTGTGTCGGCGGGCGCTTTCGGCACATTTCATAATGTCTTTGCTCTGCGTACTTTGCGTCCTCTGCGGTGAAGAAAACAGCGTTGTAGTGTTAGTGCCATTGCTGACAAATCATCATTGCGTTCCGGGGATACGTATCGATCCCGTTCTGCCGGCCACAGAAAGGGCTGCCGTCACGTGTGCCCATCCGCACGCCGGCTTGTCAGACACAGCCTACTCGTACGCCAACCCCTGCCAGCAGGCGTCGTCCTCGATGCGTTCGGCCACGTCGACGCCGTACGCGTCGCCGATCGGCTCGAGGATCCACGAGTTGCTCTGCCACACAACCCGGGCGGCGGCCCGCACGATGCCCAGCCCGCTCTCTGTCATCTTGCCGAGCGGCTGGCGGGCGGGCCCGGCCGGCATACCAAGCGCGTTCATCAGCGCCTTGATGGCAAGCGGGTTGCGGAACTTGTCCTTGACCGTCCGCGTCGAGCCGTCGGGCATTCGGCGTTCGTTCTCGGCGGCGACGGTGACGATGTCGAACAGCGGTTCGAGCGCGTCGTGGATTTCGTTCGTGCGCACGATGTCGCCTTCGAGGGCAGCGCGGGCCATCTCGGCCACGGCTGCGGGCGCGACGTTGCTGACGACGGAGATCACGCCGTTCGCGCGGACGCGCTCGTCGAGCATGATGTCGCGCGTGATGCCGTCGTCGCCGGACATTATGTCGAAGTCGTCGCCGACGAGGCCGCGGGTGACGGCCATGCGCTCGATGTCGCCGGTCGCCTCCTTGACGGCCGTGACGTTCGGATGTTCGGCGGCGAGGATGGCGAGGTCCTCGGGCGACATCGCCGTGCCGGTCCGGCCGGGGATGATGTACGGGATCACGGTGCACTCGGGGCATGCGGCCGCGATCGTGCCGTGGTACTCGCGGCGGAGTTCGAGCGACGACGGGCCGTTGTAGTAGCACTCGACCAGCAGGAGCGCGTCGGCTCCCATTCGGGCGGCGTGCTCGCTGGCGCGGAGCGCCTCGGCCGTCGAGTTGCTGCCCGTCCCGGCCATGACAACGCACTTGCCCTTGCCGGCGCGAATCGCGGTGTCGATGACTTCGTTGTGCTCATCCCAGCTCAGCGTGGGCGATTCGCCCGTCGTGCCCACCGGCAGCAGGCCCGAGATCCCCTGGCCGACCTGGAAAGCCAGGTTCTTCTTGTAGCCGGCCCAGTCGACCGACCCGTCGGGGAGAAGCGGTGTGACGAGCGCCGTGTGGGCGCCCGCAAGGCTCATTCGTGGCATCTCTTGCTCCTGTGAACGGGGACACGTGAGGCCCGCGGCACATTCTACCCGGGGCGCTCATACGCCGCAACATAAAAGGCAGGCAACGGCGCGGGGCGCCGAGTCTTGCAGCCACAGGGCGCCGCCGCTATACTGCATTCGAGCGCTCTGTCGGCCGAGGCGAAGAAAATGAAGAAGGCCCTGATCGCCCTGACTCTCGTTCTTGCCGCCGCGTCGCCCGCGTTGGCGGCGGCGCAGCCGAAGAAGTTGCCGCCATTGTCCAAGAGGCTCGCGAAAAAGGTCACGTGCAAACTCGCCGCGGCGCCCTTCCTCGACGCGTTCGCGGCGCTCCGCGCCGACTGCAACTTCGACGGCGTGGTCGACCCGGCCCTGCGAGAGAAGAACCCGAAGCTGACGATCACCCTCACCGACATGTCGTGTTCGAACGTGCTCCAGTTCCTTGCGAAGGAGATGGGCGCGATGTGCTCGCAGGCCGACGGCATCGTCTCCGTCGGCTATCCTGAGTTCATCGGCCGGGTCAGGCAGGTCGGCGCGCCGCACACGCTCGACGGCAACCTGCACGAGAGCCTGAAACGCCGCACCACGTTCACCATGATCGACACGCCGCTGCGAGACGCGGCCGCCCTCCTGCGGAAGGACCTCGAGGTCAACATCTGGGTGGCGCCCGGCGGCGGCGAGAAGGACGAGCGCCTGACGCTCGAACTGAAGAACGTCCGGGGAGACGCGGCGCTGAAGTACGTCGCTCTGCTCGTCGGAAGAACGGCCTACGCCGAGAAGGGTATCATCGTGTTCAGCGCTCCGCCCAAGCTCGAGGAGGAGCCAAAGCCAGAGCCCAAACCTGAATCGGAACCCAAGCCAAACCCCAACTCAAAGCCTGAGCCGAAGCCGCTGGAAGACGGCTTCTGAACGCCGTTCCTCCCGCGTCACCGCTACGCCTGCATCTCATAGGGTGCGACCGGAAAACGGGGACTGCGGGGCTGTTGAAAAACGTGCAAGAAACCGCCGACTTACAAAGTCGGCCTACAGGAACGACCCTTTCGCGGCGTCCTGCGGCTCCTTGTAGGCCCGCTCTGTGAGCGGGCGGACTTTTTCAACAGCCCCACTGCCACCCCGTCGGTTGTCCCCGCTTTCCGCCGCTTCTCTTGGCTGAAGTGTTACGGAGCATCGAATGGCAAAACGAAAGAAGCGGGCGGACGATTCGGAACCCGAATCACTCCACGAGCACGAGGCCGAAGTAGTGCTGCGGGTCGTCGTGCGAGCGGACGACGTCGATGGTGAAGCCGTGCTTTCGCGCGGTGGCGTAGACGTCGATGCCGCAGGCCTCCATCGCGGGCCGCGCCTCGCAGGGATGGCGGCAGCCGTCGTCGAACGCGCACGACTCGCACAACTGGCACGGCCCGGCGCCGAGGCCGAGCGCCTTGTAGTGGCCGGCGAGGAACAGCTCGCGCTCGAGCTCGGCCGCGATCTTCTTAGTCTCGCCGAGCGACGACTCGAACAGGACGCCGTTCTTGTAGCCGTCGAGCAGCTTGCGCGTCTCGGCCGGCTTGGGCGAGTGGGGCGGGCAGACGAGGCTCGAGCCGAATCCGCCGCAGCCGAACTGGCATTTCCACCGGACCCATTCGCCGGTCTCGACCGTTGCCGGATCAATGACCTTCGCACCGAGCGCGCCCTTGTCGAGCGCCGCACGCACGAGAGCGTTCCGCGCCGGCGCCTTCTTCTTCTTCGCCATCGTGTTCGCGCCTCCCGTTTGTCCCGGACGCGGGGTGTGCGAGCGTTATTCGCCGAGCAGCCGGAACTGATCGCTCTCGGGCGTGTAGCAATGCAGCTCGATGGAGTTGCCGTCGGGGTCTGTCAACCACGCCTGCCAGTTGTGGTCGATTGCCAGGACGGGGTCGGTGACCTCGATCCCCTTCGCCCGGAGGCCGGCGACGGCGGCATCGATGTCGTCGACCTCGATGCTGAGGTGCGCGTAGGACTGGCCTTCGGCCTTTTCGCGAATCTCTCCCGGGAAGAGCTCGATGAAGCTGCGGCCGCCGACGCGGAGATACGAGCCGAGCCGGTTCCCGTCGTCGCCGTTCAGGTCGAACGCGTGTTCGAGGCCGAGCTTGTCGGTGTAGAACGCGATCGAGTCGTCGAGATCACGGACGTGGAAGCAAACGTGTGCGAGTGCTTTGGTCATTGACGATCACCCTTCTGTGTCAGTGGGGTCGTCTTCGCGGACACCCGAAAGTGGGCGGACCTTTTGCCATTGCATATCGATCCATTTCGGAGCGGAAAAGGAGCTCCACCATTGCGCAATGGGCTTCGCCCAGAACAAGAGAGCCAGGCCGAGCGCCATTCTGGCCGTTACTCCGATCAAGCCGACGAGACTCCCGGCCACGTGGATCGGACTGCGGGTGAAGCGGCTGAAGAACGATGCGAACTGCGCGAGGAAGGCCGGTAGTGCAGCGGCCGCCAAGATCACGCCCGCCGCCGCGAACACCATCGTGGCAAGTTCGAGGCCCGCACACGGCGCCTGGCTCTGCGTGTCCGTGTCGGGGGACAGTTTTGCGGCGAACCTTCCGCCTCGAGTGATAAGGAAGTACCCCACTGCGGCAAGCACGGGAAGCGGCAGGTGCGCCACAATCAAGGGGAAGGGTCGCATGGTCAAATCAACGCTTCCGCCGCTCACCGCCTCCCGGCTCAATGCCTGCAGGAGCGTGCCAAAGAGCGTGAGGTACTTGCACGCTTCGATGAGCGCATAGACACCCGCGATCGTGAACGCGAGCGACGCAACTTCTCGTTTGGTCATTTCTTTCTCACCCCCCCTTCATCGGGACCTAGTTGTCGCCGACGACGGCCGGCACCTCCCAGAGCGGCGTGGGGAGTTTTTCGCTCGTGAGGTAGAGCGTCTTGCCGTCGGAGCCGTAGCAGATTGATTCGCCCTGTGCGCGGCCGGGCATCTTGATCTCGCGCGGCTCGCGGCCGAACGCGTCCTTCCATTTCTCGTCGGGTTTGCGGGCGTACTCGTATGCGTGGCCGTATGTGAGCACGATGCAGCGGAGTCCGTCGGGCGAGATGTCCATCGCGGTCGTGATCGGGATCTTGAGCACGGCGACGGGGTTCGCGGTCGCGAGCCGCTCGCCCCTCGGGATCGGCAGCGCGTAGACCTTGCAGGCCGGCAGTGCGGTCTTGCTGACGAGGTATATGGTCCGCGTGGCCGGGTCGATGGCGATCGATTCGCAGTTGTGCGGGCCGTCGGCGTACTCGAAGCGGATGGTCTTTGCCACATTGATCTTGCCGGTCACCGGCTTCTTCCCGGCCGGCAGTGTGGGCTCTTTGACCAGGTAAATGGTGCAGGTCTTGCGGCGGGCGTTGTTGTCGCCGACGTCGCCCAGCAGGAGGTACGGCGTCTTGCCGATGGTGGCGGACGCCATGTCTTCCCAGTCGGCGGCCTGGGCGCCGGTGATGTCGAACGTGCCGAGGTCTTCGCCCTTCGCATTGAAGGCGTAGATGCGCGGGCGGCCGCCCGAATCGTTATGCGTCCAGAACGCGTCCTTCGTTCGGCGGCTTGCGGCGAGGCCGCTGCTCTCGGTGATCTTCTGGTTGGCAAGGTCCGCGATCTTGAGCGGCTTGGCGTATGCGATGGGCTGGAGCTTCGCATCTTGCTTTTCCGCAGCCGCGGCGAATTGACCGAGGACGATGAGCGCGGGGAAAAGGATCCGGTAGAGCCGGAGCATTTTCGTGACCTCGAAGAGGGGAGGGTCTCTGATGGTATCATACACAAATCGGTGGAGCGCGCAAGTGTGTCGCCGCTGCCGGAAATGCCGAAGCTGGCTTGCCAGCGAAGGCTGGTGGGCTCGGGCAGATTCGGACTGCCGACCTCACGCTTATCAGGCGTGCGCTCTAACCAACTGAGCTACGAGCCCGTGAACAACAGTCCAAGCTTTCAAGGTCTGTGTTGAATGTTGAACGATCGTGAAGAGAGAACAGGCGGCCGGCCAACTTTCAACGTGAGACATTAGACTTGAAACTGCCTCGCCTGTCAAGTTCGTCGGCCCCTGGCGCAGAAAAAAGGCCGCCGAACGGATTCGGCGGCCTTTTTTTCTTGAGCAATCGAGCGGCGTGCGGCGCATCGGGGTGCGCTGACTTTACACGTCGCGACGTCACCATCGCGGCGCGTCCAGGTCATCCTTAGAAAGGAGGTGATCCAGCCGCACGTTCCCGTACGGCTACCTTGTTACGACTTAGTCCCCCTTACAAACCGCACCTTCGGCACTGGCCCGAGGGCGTCATGACTTCGGGTTCGATCTATTCGGGTGACTTGACGGGCGGTGTGTACAAGGCTCAGGAACATATTCACCGCGGCGTTGCTGATCCGCGATTACTAGCGATTCCAACTTCATGAAGGCGAGTTGCAGCCTTCAATCCGAACTGGGGCCGGCTTTTTGAGATTTGCTCCGCCTCGCGGCTTTGCGGCTCTTTGTACCGGCCATTGTAGCACGTTTGCAGCCCTGGGCATAAGGGCCATGATGACTTGACGTCATCCCCACCTTCCTCCAGTTTAACACTGGCAGTCTCCTTAGAGTCCCCAACATTACTCGCTGGCAACTAAGGACAGGGGTTTCGCTCGTTGAGGGACTTAACCCGACACCTCACGGCACGAGCTGACGACAGCCATGCAACACCTGTGCAAGTTCCACCTCAAGGGTGTCACTCCGCTTTCACGGAGCTAATCCATGCATGTCAAGCCCAGGTAAGGTTCTTCGCGTTGCCTCGATTACGCAACATGCTCCACCGCTTGTGTGAGCCCCCGTCAATTACCTTGAGTTTTAGCCTTGCGGCCGTAGTCCCCAGGCGGGGCACTTAATGCGTTAGTTCCGGCAGTGAAACCGTCAGAGGCCCCACTACGTAGTGCCCATCGTTTACAGCCAGGACTACCGGGGTATCTAATCCCGTTTGCTACCCTGGCTTTCGTGCCTCAGCGTCAGTTACAGGCCAGAAAGCTGCTTTCGCCATTGGCGTTCCTCCCGATATCTACGCATTTCACCGCTACACCGGGAATTCCGCTTTCCTCTCCTGCACTCAAGTCAGCCAGTTTTCGATGCAGTTCCACGGGTAAGCCGTGGGATTTCACACCGAACATGACCAACCGCCTACGCACCCTTTACGCCCAGTAATTCCGAACAACGCTTGCCACCTCCGTATTACCGCGGCTGCTGGCACGGAGTTAGCCGTGGCTTCCTCTCAGAGTAACGTCAGACACGGACGGTATTCGCATCCGTGCGATTCTTCCTCTGTGACAGTGGTTTACAACCCGAAGGCCTCCATCCCACACGCGGCGTCGCATCATCAGGCTTGCGCCCATTGTGAATGATTCTCGACTGCTGCCTCCCGTAGGAGTCTGGGCAGTGTCTCAGTCCCAGTGTTCGGGAACACCCTCTCAGGCCCCGTACCCGTAAGCCTTGGTGAGCCATTACCCCACCAACAAGCTGATAGGACACAGACCCCTCCTCCGGCGACAGGCCTCCGAAGAGGTCCCCGCCTTTCATACTATGACATTCGACATAGCATCGTATCCGGAATTAGCACACTTTTCAGTATGTTATGCCGAACCAGAGGGCAGGTTATCTGTGCATTACTAACCCTTTCGCCACTTTACTCGGGTTCCGAAGATCCCTTTCTCGTGCGACTTGCATGTCTTATCCACGCCGCCAGCGTTCGTTCTGAGCCGGTATCATACCCTCCATAGATATCTCATCCGCCAGGCAAGCCCGACGGAACTCGATAACATGAAGCGATACCAACCGCGGCACGCACCGCCGAAACGGCACGAACCACGGCAAGATAAATTGAGTTCCGCATCCCGGAATGGGACGCACGAAGCTCCACACTCGTCAACGCTGCACGCTCGAACTCGATTGTCAAAGAACAAAACTACATTGCCCACGCGCTCCCGCGTAAGCCATCAGGAAGTATAACACGAAATTCCCGCCTGTCAAGACACAGTATCCGGAAATCCAGAAAAACTTACCCGATCCCGCAGCCCCAAAACAAGCCGCAGATCCCGCCCGCGCCCTTCCCGCGCCGTTCCATTGCCACGAGAGGCCGTGTTGCGAAACGAACCCATTTCCTCCGCCATGCCCTCTCCGCGATCTCTGCGCCCTCTGCGAGAGATTCCTCCGAAACCTGCGCCCAGCGCACACTTGGCCCCTCCGTGCCTCCGTGCCCGATTCCGTCCCGAACGACACCCGTTGGCCTCCGCCAGGCCCTCGAATTCGGCACCCATTGGCGCTGCGAACCGCGGAACATTTCCCGATCCGGCGATGCAATCCCTTGCTGTCACAGACCTTACGCCACAATGGCTTCGTTTCGCAAAAAAACATCTGCCCCCGCGACCCCGGATACTTCATCGCAGAGACCGCAGAGGTACCTCTCCAAAAAGGATGTGCAGCCAACGGCAGTAACATAAGGGGCTCGGCCCGTGTCGCAGAGCTCCGCTCGTAATCGTAATCTTACTCCTATTGAGCCCTGCATAGATAATGGAAAATCCCATGTATGTCTCACGTGTGACGACGGAGTTTTGCCGTCGCGGCGATCTCGCCCGAACCGGCTGTTCGCCTCCTCGTGCAGGCGAACGCCCTGCCAGACCCACAGTATGCGGCCGCTGGAGGCATTGTGTGGAGGTGTTCGTCTGGACGTTCAGACGAACACATCGCTGGTTGGCTGGTGTGATCGAGCCGCATGCTGCCCCCGCACCCGCATATCCCGCGGGCCGAGGGCCGTCGTCGCGGACGGGGACGTGGCCGGAGAGGATAGAGCCGCATATCCCGCGGGCCG
>JBDREM010000146.1:0-9153 GCA_043819695.1 Planctomycetota bacterium | reverse complement strand
CTTCACGTTTGCGATCGCTTCGAGCCCGGCGGCGCCGCAGAGCACTTCGAGATACGGGGCCGTCCGCCCGTCCTCGCAGACGATGGTTTTCTTTCCGACGCCGTGCTCGGCCGAGATGGTGCCGCCGAGCTCGACGGCCTTCCGGGCGAGGCGGGTGTAGGCGCGTTTCGCGCGGTTCGCCTCGTCGTCGTCTTCCGGCAGGTAGTTGAGGTGGACGTGATCGTTGCCGACGTGGCCGAAGATGAGGAAGCGGACGCCGCAGGCGTGGGATTCGGTCTCGTAGATGTCCATCATCTCGCGGAGCCGGCCGTGCGGCACGGCCATGTCGGTGCCGAGCTTGCCGGCGCGCTTGCGGACGTACTCGTTGACGGCCTCGGGCAGCAGGTGTCGGAAGAGGCGGACGTCCTCGCGCCGCGAGCCGGGCACGGCCCAGTTGGAGACGGCGCGGTGCGCGTTCAGGAGTTCCCGGAGCTTCGAGAGCATGGCGGAGCCGGGATACGGGTTGTGCCGCTCGGCCGCGTCGTAGGTCAGTTCGAACAGGACGGCGGCGGCGGCGCGTTCGGGGATGGCGGGGTGCTTCTCGCGCATGAAGTCGAGTGAGCCGCGGTCGAAGTACTCGATCGCGAGGAAGTCGAGCGGCCGCTCGTCCGACCGGCCGGCGTTGACGAAGTCGAGTGCGTCGTCGCGCGAGCCGAAGTACGCGATGACGGTGAGCGTCTGGCCGGGCCGCTCGACGAGGCCGATCTCGATCTCGGAGATCACGCCGAGCAGTCCTTCGCATCCGATGAAGAGGTCGATGGGCTCCATTTCTGGTGCGAGATAGAGCCCTGCGGCGTTTTTCGTGCGCGGCATCGCGTAGTCGGCGGGGTCTGGGAGAGCGACCTCGACCTTGCGGCCGTCCGCCTGGAAGCAGAGCTTGCCGTCGCGCGCCGGCGGATCGCCGCGGCGGACCTCGGCCGCCTCGCCGGTCGGCAGTATCACGCGCAGGCGGCGGACCCACGCGCGCGTCGGGCCGTAATGGAACGAGCGGGCGCCGGACGCGTTCGTTGCGACGGTCCCGCCGATCATCGCCGACATCTCGGTCGGGTCGGGCGGATAGAGCAGGCCGAGCCGGGCGAGCATGGCGTCGAGCGCCGCGAGCGTGATTGCCGGCGGCACGATGGCGGCCTTGCCGCTCTTGTCGAGCAGGATCGAATGGCCCGGCCCCTCGACCAACTCGAAACCGGCGGGCGGCTCGCGGCATACGGAGATCATCCGCTCGACGGAGACGACGGCGCCGCCGCAGAGGGGAACGCGCGAGCCGGTGATGCCGGTGCCGCCGCCGGAGATGGTGAGGAGGGTGCGCGACTCGTTCGCCGCGCGCACGAGCTCGGCCAGCTCAGCTTCGTTCGCGGGCATGAACAGCGCATCGGCGTGCCCGTGGAACGCGGCGGACTCGTCGCAGAGGTACGCCCTGATGCGGCCGGGATCGGTGGTCTTCGCAGCCTTCACGTCCTTCATCGCGCGAGGATGGTATCAGGTGTGCGGCGAAGCGTCAACACTGTTGACTTGGCCGGCGTGTGCGAATATACTACGGCCTGCACGACGGGTATTTTGCGCCTTCATTTCTGAGAGCAGAACATGAACGAACTGAATGCGTGCGTCCTCGGCATGCAGTGGGGCGACGAGGGCAAGGGCAAGATCATCGACCTGCTCTCGAAGGATTTCGACATCGTCGTCCGCACACAGGGCGGCAGCAACGCCGGCCACACGGTCGTCGTCGGAGCCGAGAAATTCGTCCTTCATCTTGTGCCGTCCGGCATCCTGCACGACGGGGCGACTTGCGTCGTCGGCAACGGCGTCGTCGTCGATCCCGAGCAGTTGCTGAACGAGGTGGACGAGTTGACCGGGCGCGGCGTCGACGTCGTCGGCAAGCTGCTCGTGAGCGACCGCGCACACGCGGTCATGCCCTACCACAAGGCGCTCGACGCGGCCAAGGAGCAGGCGCTCGGCGACGCGAAGATCGGCACGACTCTCCGCGGGATCGGCCCGGCCTACGGCGACAAGATCGCGCGGTCGGGGCTGCGGCTCGGCGAATTGATTGATCGCAGCGCGTGCCGCGCGAAGCTCGAGCTGAACGTCCCGTTCATCAACAAGATGCTGGAGGGCGTCTACGGCGCCGAGCCCCTCGACCTCAGCCAGGTGACCGATTGGGCGATGCGCATGGGCGAGGCGATCCGGCCGATGGTCGGCGACACGGTCGAGTTCCTGCACGACGCCGCCGCGGCGGGAAAGAAGATCCTCTTCGAGGGCGCGCAGGGCAGCCTGCTCGACGCCGACTTCGGAACGTATCCGTTCAACACGTCGTCGAACTCGTCGGTCGGCGGGATGGTGACTGGCAGCGGCCTGCCGCCGAAGGAGATCGGGCGGGTGATCGGCGTGCTGAAGGCGTATACGACGCGCGTCGGCGCCGGCCCGTTCCCGACGGAGCTCGGCGGCGAGCTCGGCGAGCGGCTGCGCGAGCTTGGCGACGAGTTCGGCGCGACGACCGGCCGGCCGCGGCGCTGCGGCTGGTTCGATGCCGTCGCCGCGCGGTACGCCGCGCTGCTCAACGGCATCGACGAGATCGCGGTCACGAAGCTCGACGTCCTCGACGGCGTCGACCCGCTGAAGATATGCGTCGCCTACGAGATCGACGGCCGGCGGACCGAAACGTTCCCGGCCCGGGCCGACAAGCTCGGCGCGGCGCGGCCGGTCTACGAAGAGATGCCGGGCTGGCACGGGAGCGCCGCCTCGGCCGGCTCGGCCGGAGGGCTGTGCCCCGAGGCGGCCGCATATGTCGACCGCATCTGCTCGCTGGCCGGCGCAACGGCGACGATCATATCCGTCGGCAGCGAACGCGATCAGACACTCACACGATGACGGCCCGGCGAAAAGACACGGGGGTAAGCGTGGCCTCGCCCGAAGAAATACCCGACCCGCCCGGACACATCGCGATTATCATGGACGGCAACGGCCGCTGGGCGCGCGAGCGCGGCAAGCGGCGCGCCGCCGGCCACAAGGCCGGCGCCGACAACGTCAGCGGGATCACGACCGAATGCGCGCGGCTCGGCGTCGGGCAGTTGACGCTCTACGCGTTCTCGATGGAGAACTGGCGGCGCCCGAGGACCGAGGTGGCCGCGCTGATGACGCTGCTGCCCCGGTACCTGGTCAACGAGCGGCCGACGATGATGAAGAACAACATCCGGTTCCGCGCCATCGGCCGGCTGCACCAGTTGCCGAAGGCGGCGCTCCGCGAGGTCAGGAAGACGGAAAGGATGACCGCCGCCAACACGGGCATGGTCCTCTGCCTCGCGTTGAGCTACGGCGGCCGTGCGGAGATCGCCGACGCGGCCCGAGCCATTGCCGGGAAGGCGGCGGCCGGCGAGATCGAGCCGGGCCGTGTTACCGAACGGACCGTCGGCGATCATCTCTACACCGCGGGCATGCCCGACGTCGACCTGCTTATCCGGACCGCGGGCGAAATGAGGATCAGCAACTTCCTGCTATGGCAGTCGTGGTACGCCGAGTCTTATATTGCCGACGTCTACTGGCCGGATTTCTCGGTCGGCGAGCTGCACAAGGCCATTCGCGAGTACGGCCGTCGCGAGCGCAAGTTCGGCAGGGTCGACCCGGCCGGGAAGAGACGGATGAGCTAATGCGAACGCGGATCGTCATCGGCCTGCTTCTTGTCCTGACCCTTGCCGTCCTGCTGTGGCTGGACCTGACGTTGCCGGGCTTCTTCCTGTGCATCGCCGCCATGGCGGTGACGGCCGCGGCGCTCCACGAGTTGTTCGCTATGGTCGCCAAGGTCGGCCTCCAACCGTTCCGGCTTACCGGCATAGGGTTCGGTATCGCCCTCCTGCCGTACTACATGTGGAGCGAGGTACTGGAGGGTCTGCTGGGGCCGCGTGCGCTGGCCGCGTTCATCATCGCGCCGCTGCTCGCCCTCATTCTGGCGTTGATGGCCCGCGCGTATACGCGGCCGGAAGGGTTCGGTCCGCAACTGAAGAACATCGCGGTCACGCTGTTCGGCGTGCTCTACATCGCCGTGCCGATGGCGTTCCTGGTCCTCACCCGTTTCCTCACGGAGCAGCAGAGGGGGAAGGAGGGCTGGGACCTGGTGATGCTGGTGCTGGCGGTCACCAAGGCGAGCGACGTGGGCGCCTACTTCACCGGGTCGCTGATCGGCCGGCACAAGCTGGCGCCGCGGGTGAGCCCGAACAAGACGGTCGAGGGATCGGCCGGCGGCATCGGCGCCAGCACACTGGTCGCGGTCATCATGGTCCACAGCTTGAACATCGGCACATTGCTCAATCTCGACCACGCGTTGTTCGCGACGATCTCGTTCGGCATCATCATCGGCGTCGCATCGCAGGTCGGCGACCTGACGGAGTCGTTCATCAAGCGGAGCGCGGGCGCCAAGGACTCGGGCAACCTGCTGCCGTCGTTCGGCGGCGTCCTCGATCTTATCGATTCGTTCCTCGTCGCGGCCCCGGTCGCGTATTTCGTGCTGGCCATCTTTGCGAAGGTCACGGCACAGGCGGGCGTGCAATGAAAGAGACCGTGCTGCTAAGGGACCGGCGCGAGACCGAGCTGGTCCACGGCCCGAACGACTCGAACCTCAAGCTCGTGAAGAAGGCGTTCAAGGTGTCGCTCGCGTCGCGCCAGGGCGTGATCACGATCTCGGGCGACGAGGAAAGCGTGACGCGGACGGCGCGCGTTCTCGAAGAGATCAAGTCGCGCGGCGAGCTGGGCGGACAGGTCGGCCCGAGCGAGGTCGAGGACGTGATCGAGGCCGTGCGAAACGACGTCGACTTGAAGGCGCTCGACCGGATCGAGGTATTCAGGAAGGAGGCGCCCGTCGTGCCGCGCACGCAGGGGCAGGAGCGCTACGTTGCTGCGATGCGGCGCGCCGACATCGTGTTCGGCATCGGCCCGGCCGGCACCGGCAAGACCTACCTGGCGGTCGCGATGGCGGCGGCGGCGCTCCGCGGCGAACACGTCCGCCGCATCGTGCTCGTCCGGCCCGCCGTCGAGGCCGGCGAAAAGCTCGGGTTCCTGCCCGGCGACATGCGCGAGAAGGTCGACCCCTACCTCCGGCCGCTGTACGACGCGCTCAACGACATGATGGAGTTCGGCCTGGTGCAAAAGCTCTGCGACCGCGGCATCATCGAGGTCGCGCCGCTTGCGTTCATGCGCGGCCGAACGCTCAACCACTCGTTCATTATTCTCGACGAAGCGCAGAACTGCACCATCGCGCAGATGAAGATGTTCCTCACGAGGCTGGGTGCCAGTTCGAAGGCGGTCATCACCGGCGACGTCACGCAGACCGACCTCGCCCCGAGCGAGACTTCCGGCCTGCAGCACGCCTGGAACCTGCTGCGCGGCATCAAGGGCATAAGCTTCGTCGAGCTGACAAGAGAGGACATCGTCCGGCACAGGCTCGTGCAGGAGATAGTGGACGCGTACCAGAACGAGACCGGCAACGGTTGCTGAGGCTTTGAATGGCGAAACAGGTTCGGCAAACCAGCAAACGGCTCCGTGCGGCGGAAGGGCGCGACAAGCCCCAGCCGACGGGCCTCGTCCCGCACCGCATCGACGTCGACCGCGGGCTCGTTCGCGGCCTGATAGGGCTCGCTATCACCGCCGTCTGCTTCCTCATCATCAACCTCGGTATCGCGCGCAAAGACCCCGGCAAGCTCGTGGAGATGCAGCCGCTCGGCAGCGGCGTTCTCGTCCTGAGCTGCGCGGTGTTTCTCGGAGCATACCTGTACAAACATCGACGCAAGCTCATTGCCTCCAAGTCCCGGCTGCTCGTGCTCGGGGCGTTGTGCTTCCTCCCGCTTCTGGTCGCGCGCACGACCGCGCTGAGCGGTGCGTCGCCGCACCTCGTCCCGCTCGGAGCCGTCGCCTTCGTCATCGCGCTCTGCCACGGTACCCAGGTGGCGGCCACGATCAGCTTCGTGCTTGCGCTCCTCGTCGCCGTCGCGTTGCGGGACGCCAACTATCCCGTGGTGCATCCGGCCGCGCTGCCTCTGCTGGGCGGGGCGCTCGTGTGGACGTTCGGCGCCAGCCACATCCGCAAGAGGTCGTGGCTCTTCAAGGTCGGCTTCATCGCCGCTGCCGCGCAGGTTGCGCTCACCGTCGGGATCGGGCTGGTGGCGAGCGGGAAGTTCTCACAGGAGGGGGCCTGGGCCCTGGCGAACGGCGTGATCACCGGCGCGGTCCTCACCGCGCTGCTCCCCGTCGTCGAATATCTCTTCTCCGTCAACACTGAGATCAGCCTGCTCGAACTGGCCGACTTGAACCAGCCGCTGATGCGACAGCTCAGCCTACAGGCGCCCGGCACGTACCACCACAGCCTCATCGTCGGCAGCCTGGCAGAGACCGCGGCGGAAGCCATCGACGCGGACCCGCTGCTCGCCCGTGTCGGAGCTTACTTCCACGACATCGGCAAGCTGCAAAAGCCGGACTACTTCGTCGAGAACGAAGGGGCCCAGGGCAGCCGCCACGAGGAGCTCTCGCCGAGCATGAGCGCGCTGATCATCAGCGCGCACGTCAAGGACGGGGCCGAAATGGGCGAAGAGCACAACCTCCCGCACGCCATCATCGACATCATCGAGCAACACCACGGCACGTCGCTGATGGAGTACTTCTATCACCGCAGCAAGAACGGCGGCCACGACGAGGAAGCGTCGGAGGGAATGTTCCGCTACCCGGGCCCGAGACCGAAGACACGCGAAGCGGCCATCATCCTGCTCGCCGACGCCGTCGAGGCCGCATCGCGCACGCTCCCCGACCCCTCGCACGCGCGGCTGAAATCGCTCGTGCACGACCTCGTCATGAAGAAGCTCCTCGACGGGCAGCTCGACAACAGCCCGGTAACGCTCACCGACCTCGCAAGGGCGGAGGACCGCTTTGTCAGGGTCCTCACCGCCATATTCCACAGCCGCGTCAAGTACCCGGGCGCGCCGCCCGAAGAAGGCGCAGAGGCCAGGGACCAAGCAGAGAATGCTCGCACCTAGGCGAACAGCAGAATGAAGATCGACATCACGAACCTGCAGGACCTTGTGCCCATCGGCCGGCCCGGTATTCGGCGGGTCGCGCGGGCCGCGCTCACCGACATGCTCGGATGCTACAGCGTCGTCTTCGTCGACGACGAACAGATGCGCGACATCAACCACAGGTACCTCGGGCTCGACGACACGACCGACGTGATCGCGTTCTCCTTCGAGGACGCGCCGCTCACGCGCGACGACTGCGCCGGCGAGATCATCATCTCCGCCCAGCTCGCCGCCGCCGAAGCGAGAAAGCGCCGGCTCGACGTCCAAGACGAGCTTGCTCTCTACATCGTGCACGGCGCGCTCCACCTGGCCGGCTTTGACGACGCCGCCCCGGCACAAGCGGCCGAGATGCACGAGCGAGAAAAAGAGATACTCACCGACCTCGGCCATGATGCCGAACGGCTCTGGAAACTGATCAAGCCGAAGCAGAAAAAATCGAGGAGATAAACCGTGCTGTTGGCCGCCGTGATCGTCTGCCTTGTATTCGCTGCGTTTTACGCGGCGGCCGAGCAGGCGCTCGCCGAAGCCTCGCGCGCGAAACTCGACGACATGCTCGAGGCCGAGCGGCGGGCGAAAATGGACCGCCTGCTCGAGAAGCGCCGCGAACTCGCCATTCTCGCGAGCGTCTGCCGCACCGTTCTCGAGATCGCCGTCGTGCTCATGATCGCGACGAGCCCGCCCTTCAGCGGCCTCTCGCCGTACGCAATCTTCGGATGGGCGGTCCTCATCGTGCTCGTCGTCTCGGAACTCATCCCCCGCACGTTGGTCGAGCGCGCTCCGGAATCGACGCTCATATTCATCCTGCCGCTGTTCCACGCCCTTGCCGTTCCGCTCCTGCCCGCCGCGATCGGCCTGGTGGCGCTCGCCCGGTTAATGCGGAAAACAAGCGACCCGGCGAAGGAAGAAGAGGACGAAGCCGCCGAAGACATCCTGTCGGCGGCGGCGGAAGCCGAGAAGGAAGGATCCATCGCCGGCGAGCAGGCTGATATGATTGAGAACATCATCGAGCTCCGCGACGTCGACGTCGCCGAGATAATGACGCCGCGCCCCGACATGGTATCTATCGACATCGACGATCCCATAGAGAAAACGATCGACGTGGCGCTCAAGTCCGGGCGCTCGCGCCTGCCGGTGTTCCGCGAGACCCGCGACGACATCGTCGGTGTGCTCTACGTTCGGGACCTGATCGCCGCACTCGCACCGGCGAAGAAGGGAGAGGGCCCGCCGTCAACAAAGGATTTGATGCGGCAGCCGCACTTCGTGCCCGAGACAATGCTCACGAGCAACCTGCTCCGCCATTTTCAGGAACGCACGACGACGATCGCCGTCGTCGTGGACGAATACGGCGGCACGGCCGGCCTCGTCACGATCGGCGACATCGTCGACGTGATCGTCGGTGAAGTGCGGGACCAGCACGAGCCACAGCGTGAGCTCGAGGTGATTGTGGTCGACGGCCACACGCTCGAGGCCGACGCGCGAACGCCGGTCCGCAGGCTCAACGAAGACTTCGGCGCCGACATCCCCGAGAGCGACGAGTACGACACCGTCGCCGGGTACCTTTGCGCCACCCTCGGCCGCGTGCCGCAGACCGGCGACCGCCACACCTCCGGCGGAGTCGAACTGCTCGTCCTCGCCGCCGACGAGCGCCACGTCGAGCGGGTGAAAATCACAACCAAGAACAGCATCAAGAGGGACTGAGCGCGCCCCTACCCCCTCAGCAGCCGCCAGCAGCAAACCGCCAGCTGACCGGCCAGCATCCGCGCCGGCAGGCAGACTCGCGCGGCCGCCGATGTGTTCTTCATCAGCCTGAGGGGATCCGAGAATAACACCGTGCACATCCGGGCCAGCTTGTCGCGGAACCGCCCGTCGACCGTCGACATCAGTGCGAACCGGCTGGCCGCGCCGTACAGCCAGGCAGGGGCCGCTTCGAGCTCGCCGAGCGTCCGCAACATGTGCTCGGCCGCACGGACCTCGGCAAGCGGGATCGCTTCGTCGGGAACCGGCGCACCGAACTCGTCCCGCAGCCGCAGCAGTATCGCGTAGAAAATCCGGGCGACATCGTTCATCA
>JBDREM010000145.1:0-10158 GCA_043819695.1 Planctomycetota bacterium | reverse complement strand
CGATAATCGCCAGCACGATCATCAGCTCCACCAATGTGAAGCCCTTCTTCCGCGTTCTCATCTCCTTTTCCTCCTTCCAACGTATAACAACCAACAAATCGCCGAAGAACGCCTCCGGCGCGTGTGCGCGCTTCTGCCAGGGGTTTTCTTGCCACCTCCTTTCAACCCCTCGCCCGGCGTCATCGGCCCCCCTCAGGCCGGCGTGCGTCGGACGCCAAGATTCGGACTTGCCATTGCCAAGAGCCGTTCGCGAATCTGGTATGTGTCCACAATGGCACTAACTTAAGCCGGTCATCCGCCGCCAAAGACAACGGGCCGCCCCACGGCTTCCTTGTCCTAATCCTAATCATAATCGTAATCCTACTCGCCAGCGGGAGTTAGGAAATGGCGATTACGATTACGATTAGGATTACGATTAGGAGCGGAGCTTTGCGACACGGGCCGAGCCCCTTATGTTAGTGCCATTGGTATGTGTCCACAAATCCGGCGCGGGCCGCCTTACCGCGGTCAACACACAGCAAGAGTTTCGGAAGCGGCCCGCCAGAGGTTAGTGTCTTTTCCTGCTTTTCTCGGCGCCATTCGCCCCAGCGCGACCATCTTCGGCCTGTCCGGCTGCTGCCGCCTGAGCGATGACCGGCCCGTCGGCCCGCGCCTGGCGGTGCTCTCCGGCAACGCCGTGTTGCTGCAGGGCAACATCCACCTATCCGCTGGCTCACGCGGGACTTATGATCCCATCTTGGTGCCGCTTGCCGGGCGGCGTCTGAAAAACAGGACACCGCGGAGCCAGCTCATCGGCATTGCGCCGGAACAGCCATCCGCATAATCCCTGCCACTGGCGGCGCTTACGAGAACGTTGGACCGTTGTGCCGCGCAACGGCACGGCGATTGCTGCAAGAGAAAGTCGCAAGGCATCGGTGCCTTTGCAACTTTGTCATTCACAACGAGATACGAGGAAAACAATGCCTTGGTTCTACCTGATGATCAACGGCGCGGCGCTGTGCGGAGCGATCTTTCTCGGGTGGCGATCCCGCCACCTCAACGTCTGGCGGTTCGCCGCTTGCCTGGCCGCGGCCGCGGCCGTAATGGGCCTGCGGATCTTCCTGCACGCGCACCCGGAGTATGAGCAATTCCTGCTGGGGCTTTCGGACGACTATGTCTACTTCGCGGCCTGGGAGGCGCCGGTCGTGGCGCTGATGGCCACCGGTCTCGCCATGCGCCTCAAGAGCAGCCAACCCCGGCGCCTCGCCTTCCTGTCACTCGTGCTGCTCGCCCCGCTGTTCCTGTGGGACAGTCTCTTTGTCTGCATTCAGCCGGATTATGCGATGGCGGCTCAGATCGACGACGACGGCGTTTGCCGTCAGGCGACGGACTACTCGTGCGGCCCGGCGGCCGGCGTCACCCTGCTGCGGCTCCTCGGCGTCGAGCTCAGCGAGGGCGACATGGCGAAGCTTTGTCTGCTCAGGCCGAAAAAGGGCGTGACCGTGTTGGAGCTGTGCCGCGGCGTCAACATCGCCCTCCGGCCAACGGGCAGGCACGCGGCCGTCTGGAAGCTGGCACCCGAGCAGGCCGACTGTATGCCGACACCGTTCCTCGCCGAGGTCGGACGGCCGGGCTCGCCCGACCACTGCGTCGTGGTGCTGGCCGTTCTCGACGATTGCGTCACCGTCGCCGACCCCGCCCGCGGCCAGTCGGTGATCGGCAAAGAACAGTTCATCGGGGAGTGGACGGGCATCGCGATCGCCGCCGGGCCGTTTTCGAGGTGAGCGCGGCAGCCGCGGCGGCCGTCATCCCGACGTGACACGCATGATTTCCTCGAGCGTGGTGACCCCCGCCAGAGCTTTCCTGATGCCGTTCTCCATGAGGGTGATCATGCCTTCTTCCCGGGCCTGGGCGCCAATCTCGGCAATGGTCGCCCCCCCTGCGATCATCTCCTTTATGGTCGACGTCACCACCATCATCTCGACCACGGACGTCCGCCCCTTGTATCCGGTCCCGCCGCAATGCTTGCAGCCCTCGCCCTGGTAGATGCGGGTGACGTCATCGACGTCTTTGGGCATCTCCTTGCGGTGGCGGTTCAGGAAGGTTTGTGGCATCTTCACCGGCTTCTTGCACCGGTCGCAGATCCTGCGCACGAGACGCTGCGCCTCGAGCAGGTTGAGCGACGCGGACAGCATGAAGGGCTCGGCGCCCATGTCGATGAGACGTGAGATCGCGCCGGGCGCGTCGTTGGTGTGGAGCGTGCTGAGCACGAGGTGTCCGGTCAGGGCGCACTTGATGGCGATGTCGGCCGTCTCCTGGTCACGAATCTCACCGACCATGATGACGTCGGGGTCCTGACGCAGAATGGACCGCAGGCCGCTGGCGAACGTCAGGCCGACCTTCGCGTTGCACTGCACCTGGTTGATCCCGAAGATGTTATACTCGACCGGGTCCTCGAGCGTGACCAGGTTGGTGTCGGACTTGTTCAGATTGTTGAGGGCCGAGTAGAGGGTGGTACTTTTCCCGGAACCGGTCGGGCCGGTGACCAGGCAGATGCCGTTGGGCTTTCCAATGGCCTCGAGGAATATGTCGCGCGCCTCGGGCTCGAACCCCATCTCGGTGAAGTCCAGCTTCAGCGAACCCTTGTCCAGAATACGCATGACGACCTTCTCGCCGTGTTGTGTCGGCAGAATCGACACGCGGAAGTCGATTTCGCGGTCCTCGTAGACAAGCTTCATACGGCCGTCCTGCGGGATCCGGTGCTCGGCAATATCGAGGCTCGACATGATCTTCAGGCGCGACACCACGGGCGAGTAGACCCGCCGGTCGCCGTCCAGTACCTCCATCAGCCTGCCGTCCTGGCGGTAGCGGAGCCGGAACTGGTTCTCGAACGGCTCGAGGTGAATATCGCTTGCGTCACGGCTGATCGCATTGTTGAGAATCAACTCGACGAGGTGCACGACGTGCTCCTCTTCCTCCGACGCGCCGGTCTTGCTCTGGCCGCCCGAGCCCCGTTTCGCCTGCTCGACGGCCGCCTGCATCTCTTCCTCGGAAGCGGCGTGCATCGTCAGGCGGATGCGGGCCTTCTCCTCCGCCTCGAGCTGGCGGTAGTTGTTCTCTATCGCCCCCTCGATCTGTTCACTGGTCGAGACGACCACGAGGACGTCGTGGTCCGAGCGCTTGCTCACTTCGTCGAGAGCGACGAGGTCCAGCGGGTTCGCCATCGCGATCGTGAGCGTGCCTTCCATCTGGGCGACCGGCACGAGCGTGTATTTCTCGGCCATGTCGCGGCTGATGAGCGTCAGCACGCCGGTCGGCACGCGGTACGCGGCAACATCGAAGTAAGCGAGATGCTCGAAGAGGTCGCAGAAGAACGCCGCCCGGTCAATGGCCAGGAGACCTTCCTGTTTGCACAGGTTATCGTACAGGGAGCCGCCCATCTCCTCCTGTGTTTCGATGAGCTGCTCCACCTGGTGTTCGTCCAGGTAGGTGCCGCCGTAGAGAACACTGCGCAACCGGCCCCGCACGGAAGTCCGTATCTCGGCCTGCAGCGGATGCTCATTCTTTTCTGTCGTCATCGATGCTCTCGCTCGTCTCTTTCTCTTGCGCCTTCCCCTCGTCTCCCTTGCCGCCCTGCTCGGCCCCAGCCTGTGCGATCAGTTGGTCGGCCAGTTCGGCCGCCTTGAGGCCGACATCGGAGTCGGTCGCAGGCTCCGCCCGCTCCGCCGCGGCTCCGCCGCCCGGCTCGCCGCCGGCATTCGGCCCTTCCTGCCGGGCGAACGCGATCTTCATCAGCGTCTCCTGCTGCTCCGCCGAGCACAGGACAACGCGGACGTTCATCCCCGTGATGCTGCGAACCTCGTCGATGGACTCCTCGTCGAGCGGGTTGACGCACGCGATCGTCAGGAAGTCCCGGGCACGGCTCACCGGCATGATGCGGCGCTCCCGGCAGAAGCCCTCGGCGAGCAACTCGACGGCGTCGGGCGACACCTGGCAGCGGTCGACGGCGATCCACGGCAGGTAAAGCGTCCTGATCAGCAGGCCGTGCAGGTACGACTCGAGCAGGATGCCCTCGCGCACGAGGACCTCGCCGAGGAATTCGCTCGGATGCTGCTTCTGAACAACAAGCAGTTCATCGTCGCCGAGCACGTTGGCGTCGGACAGGAGCCGCGCCAGCCGGCGCGAAGCCGGCGGGGTGTCCGCCAAGTCTTCAAACGTGTGAGTCTCTGGCCCGTTCCCGCTCATTCCCGCCCTCCGCTGCTAATTGCCCATCGACTGGGTGATCTTGATCATGGGGAAGAAGATCGCGATGACAATGCCGCCCACCACGACGCCCAGCACGCCGATGAGGAGGGGCTCGATCATCGAGGTCAGGCCCTCGATGGCCGCGCCGACCCGCTCGTCGTAGAAGTCCGCGATCTTCCCCAACAACGTGTCGAGCTGGCCCGTCTTTTCGCCGACCGAGATCATCTTGATGAGCATCGCCGGAAACACCGGCTTCTTCTCGAACACCTCGGCGAGGCCGGAGCCGCCGCTCACGCTGGCGATCGATTCGTGGACGGCCCGGGCGATGACGGCGTTGCCCGCCGCCCGCTCGACGATCTCGAGCGCGTCCAGGATGGGCACCCCGCTCGAGAGCAGCGTGCTCAGCGTCCGCGAGAACCGGGCCACAGCCACTTGCGAGAACAGCTTCCCGAAAACGGGCACCTTCAGCTTGAACATGTCGAAGCAGAAGGCCCCCTTCTTCGTCCTGAGGATCATGACGAACCCGACGATCCCGGATATCACGATCAGCGCGAACAGGAAGAAATGGCCGCGCATGAAATTGCTCAGTGCGAGGACGATCACCGTCGGCAGGGGCAGCTCGCCCTTGACCATGTCGAACATCTTGGCGAACTGCGGAACCACGACCAGGATCAGAATGCCGGCGACCGCGCTGATCATGCAGGTCGCGATCACGGGGTAGGTCATGGCCGCCTTGACCTTTTGCTTGATGCGCGCGGACGATTCCATGTATCCCGCGAGCTGGGTGAGAATGATCGCCAACTGGCCGCTGGCCTCGGCGGCCCGCACCATGCTCACGTAGATGTCGGGGAAAATCCGCGGGTACCTCTTGATGGCTTCCGAGATGCGGTTCCCGCCGCGGATCTCGCCGAGCATCGAGAACAGGACGATCTTGAACACGTCCGACGTGGCCTGGTCGGCAAGCGTCTCCAGGGCGTGGTCGACCGGCAGGCCCGCGTCCACCATCGTCGCAAGCTGACGCGTGAAGATCATCAGATCCTCGGCCTTGATCTTGACCTTGCCGAGGTCGTCGGGCACGTCGGCGTCGAGCTCGCGGATCAGGTCGCCGACGGACATCGGCGCGCCGGGCGCGGAACCCCCGCTCTTGCCCTTCGCCGCCTTGGCGCCGTCGGCGCCCTTCTCCCTCACCGACGTGGCCGTGATGCCGCGGCGCGCCAGCGCCGCCACGACCGCCGCCGAGTTGTCGCCGGTGATCGTGTCGGTTATCACTTCGCCGTTCTGGTCGACGGCTTCATATACGAACTTCGGCATCTAATTCCCCTTCTTCGGCTCGGGGCGCGGCACAGGCGCCTCGCCGCCCGCCGGCGGGAACGGGCCGCCCTTCAGGCCGTGTTTCTCGCGGTGAGTTCTTATCTTCGACTGCTCAGCGTCTGCGTCCTGCTCGGCCTTCTTATCGTCGAGCACGGTCGCGGCGACAAAGATGACCAGGTTGCTCTTCTCACGCACGGTGTACGTCGTCTTGAAGAACCAGCCCAGCAGGGGTATGTCCTTGAGCAGCGGCACGCCGCGCTCCCGCTCACGCTCGCTGTAACGCATCAGCCCGCCGATAACGAGCCATTTGCCGTCAGAGATCGTGACCTGGGTCTTGGCCGACCGCGTGTTGATGATGGGAACGGGCGGGTCCGTGTCGGTCGTGCCCGTAAGCTCCTTGACGGACGGCTCGACGATCATTTCGATGCGGTCGTCCGCCAGAACGCGGGGGGTGACCGTGAGGGTCACGCCGGTCTCCTGGAACGTAACCGTCTCATCCGTCACGGTCACCTGATCCACGACGCGCGTGGTGCGGGTGATCACGGGCTCCTGGTCGACGATCTTGATCTCCGCCTGGCGGCCGTGCCCGGTCGTGACGCGCGGGGCCGACAGGACCTCGGCGACATCCTTCTGCGTCAGCGTGCTGATCAACCCGTCGACCCGGTCGCTGAGGAAGGTGGCGTCGAACGTCGCGCTCTGCACCGCGCTCTGGGTCAGGTCGATCCCCACGGTGCCGACGCCCTCGCCGCCGAACTGTTTGGACTTCCCGGCCAGCGTGAGCGACACGCCGAGGCTCTTCGCGCGGTCGACGAAGACCTCGATGATCCGCGCCTCGATCGCGACCTGCGGCAGAGGCGTGTCGACGGCCTTGATGATCTGCTCGGCCTTCCTGAGTTGCTCCTCCGTGCCGCTGACGATTAACTGGTTCGTGGCCGGGTTCGCCGCGATGCTCGACGCGTCCGGCAGTGCGCTCGGCACCAGCACCTTGGCGACCTGGGCGATGTCGGCGAACTTGATCGTGAATATCTTCACCTTCGCGGCGCCGTCCGCCTTGAGCGACTCCGCCTCGGTCATGACCTCGTACATCCCGTTGTCTTTCTTCGTGAGCACAAAGCCGGCGTTCTTCAGGATCACGATCAGCGCATCGAGCACGGGCGCGTCGGTCAGGTGGAGCGTCACCTTCCCCGTAAGCTTGTCGCTCCCCACGAGGTTGATGTTGTTCGCCCTGGCCAGCGCGGTCACGACGGCCCGCAGGTCGGCGGATTCGAGCGAGACCGACACGGTGCCCGGGCCGGTCTTGCCCGGCGTGATCTCCTTGACACCTTGCGGGTCGGCCTTCACGACGGCGTCCACGGCCGCGCCGGCCGGTTCTTCCGCCGCGAGTGCGCGTGAGGCGCCGCCCCATCCCGGGCCCCCCAGCCCGAACATGAGGCAAGCAGCCAGGATTGTAAGAACCGCTTTCCTCACGTCGAGGCCTTCCAAAAGACCCGGCCCGCGGGGCCCGGCGTTCCTGATCCTGTCCGACCCAAACCGGTCACCGATCCATCCCTCTCGGGCCCGTCCCGGTCAAGAACAGCCGGAGCTGAGCCTTTCCTTCCGCCAGCACGACCGAGGTCGCATCCACGCCTGCCACCCGTACGCCTTTGATCACTTCTTGTCCTTCGGCATAGACCTTGTTGTCGATGATGGCCAGCCGTATGAGCGTGCCATCGGGCCGCGAGCGGCCGCCGCAGACCACGCCCTGAAGCTTGAACGTCGCCTTCGTGAGAGCGCTGCTCGCCCGCGCCCTCTCGAACTTGGCCGCACCGAACGGATCTCGGGTCTCGACAACCTCGTACGTGAGCGCCCGCCGGCCCACCGCTGTGAGATCGATCGCTATCGATTCAAGCGGCCATGCCGACACGTCCTCCTGCGCGCTGCCCGTGCCGGTCGGAGGAGGCGGCCTCTTTCGCGCCGTTCCGGCTCGGGGCGCCGTCCGCGGTTCGCCGCTCTTCGCAACCCGCGGCCGGTCGTTCTGCTTCTTCGCAACGCGCGGCCCGACGGGCTTCTTCGGCCCCTCCTTCTTCGGCTTGCCGCCGAGGAAGATCGGCCCGAGCTGGACGGCACAGAGGATCGCGGCCAGCACCCCCAGCCCGATCATCAGCACCCTTTTCTGCTTCTTCTTCACTTGCGCCCCAACTCAGACAATGCGGCCGCTCGCCGCGCGGGCCGCCCGGCAGGCGCCAGGCGCCCGCCGCGCCACGGCCGTCGTAACTTCTGTGTCTGCAACCAGTAACGCCGCCGCACGTAGACCCTCCACATAGCCCCTGCATGCGCATGGCGCGCGAACGCCCCGCGCGAACAGGGTGCGGCCTGGGCAGTCTCTGAAGATAGTCTCGGTAGCCTAAACCACGAAATTAGAAGTTATTCCGGAAAGACGGAGCTGCCCGGGAGCCCGGTCCCGGTGGCGCGGGTGCCCGCTGCATTTGGGGGCAAAAGCCCTCTTCAGGCCTCTTGGGTAACCCGGTTTTCCGCTCCCCCCTGCGGCAGCCGACCGCCCTCCAGCACCTCGACGAGCGCCTCCACGCACCGCGGATCGAGCTTGTTGCCGGCGGCGCAGCGGCGCAGATCCGCCACGGCCTCGGCGTGCGTCATGGCGGCCCGGTACGGCCGCTCAGACGTCATTGCGTCGTACGAGTCGGCAACTGCCACGATTCTCGCGCCGATCCCGACCTCGTCGCCGGCCAGCCCGTCGGGATAGCCGCCGCCGTCGAGCCGCTCATGGTGCCCCCGGATGGTAGCCAGGCCGTCGGCCATGAACGCGAGGTGCGCCACGATTCGTTCCCCCGCCTCGGGGTGGCGGCGGATGTGCTCGAATTCCGCCTCGGTCAGCCGGCCGGGTTTGCGGATGATGCTCTCGGGCACGCCGATCTTCCCGATGTCGTGCATGATGGCCGCTCGCTCGATGCTCACGATCTGGTCAGGGTCGAGGCCGAGCCGCTCGGCGATCCGGGCCGCGTAAAGCGCGACCCGCTCGGAATGGCCGCGGGTATACTCGTCCTTGGCCTCGACGGCCATCGCCAGGCTCCTGACCGCGCCGAAATTGGCCGCCTCTCTCTGCTCGTGTGCCAGGCGGCTGCTGATGGCGATGGCGGCGGCGTCGGCCGTTTGCGACAGGAACATCATCTCCGCGCGCGACAGCGGCCTGTCCTGGCGCCGGTTGGTGACGTTGATGATGCCGAGCGGCCGCCGGGCGACCGTCATCGGGGCGATCAAGAGCGGCACCGACGCAAAAACGGCGCACAAGCTCTCGACCGGCGAATCAGCGCCGATCTCCGAGGCGTCGGTCACGTACAGCGGCACGCCGTTCTCGAACACGCGCCCTGCGACTCCGGAGCCGACCGGCACGACGGCCGAACGTATCACCTCATCCGGCAGCCCGACCGCGGCGCGAATCGTAAGATCGGTCCCGTCGCAGAGCATCAAGGAGACGCGCTCCGCGTCGAGCGCGTAGGCGACGAAGCTGACGACGGCCTGCAGCGTCTCGCCGAGCGTGCGGTGCTGCGCCAGCGTCTTCAGAAACTGGTATTGCTGGCTCGTCTGCTGCGCCCCAAGACGATTCCTGGCTGAAAGGTCGTACTCCCGCAACAGGTGCGACAGTGTCTGGGCGAACTCGCCGATGTTCTCGATCGGCTTGCTCACGTAGTGGTCCAGCGTGCTGTTGTTCACGGCCGTCACAACCGAGTCCATCCCGGCCTGCCCGGTCAGCAAGACGCGCACGGCGAACGGGGCGAACTCCTTGGTCCTGGCGAGCAGTTCCACGCCTGTAAGCTTCGGCATTACATGGTCGGTGACAATCATGGCGACCGGCGTGCCGGACGCTTCGTAGTCCGCCAGCACGCCTTCGACTTCGGTGGGGTCGTTGAGGAACTCGAACGTCGTGCGGAACGGCGCCCGCGCCGCCAGCGGGGTGGGCAGAGACTTCTCGAGCGAGTAGAGAAAGCCTATGTCGTCGTCCACACACACCACCAGGCGCTCATAGGGGTCGGCGAGTTCGAGGGCCAGCAATCGTTCGGCCTCCAAGACAACGTCGGCGGCCAGTGCAGGCGTCCCGATCACGGCGTCGGGCGTGACGCCGCCGCTCACGAGGAACGAACTCACCCACGGATCATCGCTGTCGGGAACACACACGAGGCAGCCGCGCGGGTTCGCCCGCTGAAACTCGCGCAAGAGCTCGATCGGACAGTCCTCCCGGCTGCTCCAGAACGCGACACAAAGGTCACGATCCTGGACAAGCCCCCTGGCCCCGGCAGGGCCGGCCGGGTCCACGACCCGGACGTCGTTGCCCTCACTCTCGAACAGATCATGGACGAGTTGCCCGACAAGCCGGTGCCCATCGGCGCCCGCGTCCGGACCCGCAGCGCTCTCTGCGGCGCCGGCCAGCAGTATTCTGTGTGCCATCGCTCATTCCCCTTTCGCATTTCGCCGCCCTTGCTTTTTGCCTGCCGCCCGCCGCCGCGTGGCGGAGCGGAAAAACATGTCCGTCTTCAAGGCCGAAGGTCATATCCCGGCCCCCGTGCAAATCCGGTCACGCCCGGTTTGCTTGCATTCGTAAAGCGCTCGGTCGGCGGCGGCGACGAGCTC
>JBDREM010000144.1:0-8885 GCA_043819695.1 Planctomycetota bacterium | reverse complement strand
GCGCTCCTCCCACGAGAGCCCCTCGTCGCTCAGCGCTTCGTAGGACATGTCCTTGTAGTGCCCGGTCGCCTTGTCGAGGACCATCGGCGGCGTCTTGTCGGCCTCGGCCGCCGCGCCAACACCCGACCAAAACGCGACCACCCCAAACAGAACCAGTGCTCGAATGACTCGTCTCATCGTCCTCTCCTTTCCTTGCTTGGTCCGCCTGTCGGCCGTGTCGGCCCGGCGTACAGCTCCTTCAACACCTGTGCCATGAAGAACTTCCTGCGATTCGCGGCCGAATCGCGAAAGCTCGGCTGCGGCTGGTCGCTGTGGCCTCCCTATCCTTCATTACACGCTCCAATACCCAAGTCCCAAGACGAACTCTAGCGCAAGATGACCGATGAATGAAAGTCTAAAGTGGGCTTTACACATCTTTTTACATTGTCCGCCGGCTCTGGAGTGCGCCGGCTTGTCAGCCCGGCAACACCCAGTACGCCCGCGGCCGGTTCCCGGTCGACAGCGAGTACACGGCGCAGGTGCCCGTAATGGCGAACTGGGCGAGCATGTCCCCTGCGATCAGCCCGAGCATCAACGGCTTCAGCCGGCCGCAGGAACGGGCCCCGCCGTACTTCGACACCTGTCCCCCCCGAAAAGTGCATCCGGCCGTGAGACGAGAGCGGCGGGAATGGACTCGACCAAGAGACAGTCGGGGAGAGAACCTCGACCGAGCACACAGAATTGTCAGCAAGGGTCAGCGGGGCTCCGGCGGTCATTCAGGGCCACGTCACGCCCCGTTCTATCCCTGTTTTGCCCCCCTTTTGTGGTCCCAAATCCGAGCGGATCATGATGGCTGTTGCATGCCGGCTGGATTCTGCGGTGTCATATGGGTTGTCACGGCCTGGCGGCGGCGCGTGACGGATTCGTAGGCGGTATGTTATAAGTTGACTGTTGCTGGTTCCAATCCAGTCACCCCGACCATTTCCCCTCTTCTGCCGGTTGTTCGTACAGCGATTACGATTAGGAGCAAGAGCAGATTACGAAGTGCCCTGAAATCGAAGTATGAACTCGGGGCGGCTGAGCGGCCTTGACGGCGGGTCAGCGCAGGGGTATGTTGTCGGCGGGCCTCGGCGAGCGGTACCCGGTCAGAGGGCCTGAAGACTGTGATTGGCTGGATGACGCAGAGGTCCGCAGCATTCTGGCTTCCTGGAGCACGAAACATGACGAAGCGGGCATCCGTTGCGGTTGTGATGGCTCTCTGCGTGCTGTCCGGTGTCGCGGTCGCGGGCGAGCCGAAGCAGGCGTTGTTCACGTGGGAGGGGCTGCCGCCGATTCCCGACGCGCTCGGTGTGGCGGGTCCGTTCGCGGGCGTGTCCAACGGCGCCCTGATCGTCGCCGGCGGGGCTAATTTCCCCGGCGGCCTGTGGCAGGATGGGGCGAAGAACCCGGACGCGAAGAAGGTCTGGTGGGCCAAGGTCTATGTGCTCACGGACCCGAAGGGCGAGTGGCAGGAGGCCGACCCACTGGCGAAGGCGCTGGGATACGGCGCGTCCGTGACGCATCCCGCCCTGGGCGTTATCTGTATCGGTGGAGCGAACGCGGAGGAACATTCTGCAGACGTGTTCGCGCTGACGTGGAGCGGCGGCAAGGTTGCGCGTAAGGAGTTGCCGGCGCTGCCGGAGCCCTGCGCTTTCACGAGCGCAGTGCTGTCGGGCGAGGTCATCTACGTGGCCGGTGGAACGACGGCGCCGGATGCCAAGCGTCCTCTGACCAATTTCTGGGCGCTGGATCTCTCGAGGCCCGCGGCGCAGCGCACATGGCAGGCGCTGCCGACGTGGGGGGATTCTCCCCGCATCCTGTCGGTTATGGCCGAACTGGAGGGAAAGATCTACGTCATCAGCGGGCGCGACGTGATCAAGAAGGACGACGGCACGACGACGCTGGACTTCCTGAAGGACGCGTACCGCTACACGCCCGGCGGGGACGGGACGCCCGGCGCCTGGAAGCGGATCGCCGACCTGCCCAGGTCGGTCTGCGCGGCGCCGACACCGGGCGTGGCCGTCGGGACGTCGCACATCGCCGTCTTCGGCGGCGCGGACGGCACGCTCGTGCCCAGGACGGACGAGCTGGCGGAGAAGCATCCCGGCTTCAGCCGGGACGTGCTGTCCTACCACTCCATCACCGACACGTGGGTGAAGATCGGCGAGTTGCCGGCGCAGGAAGTGGACGGTCATCCAAAGGGCGGCCCCGTCACGACGACGGTCGTGAAGTGGAACGACGCGATCGTCATCCCCACGGGCGAGGTGAGTCCCGGTGTCCGCACGCGCGGCGTGTGGCGTGGGACCGTCAACGCTCTCAAGGGCGGCTTCGGATGGTTGGACTACACGACGGTCGTCGTGTACCTCGCCTCGCTCGTCGCGATGGGCGTGTACTTCTCCAGGCGCGAAAAGTCCACGCACGACTTCTTCCTCGGCGGGCGCCGCATCCCGTGGTGGGCGGCCGGGCTCTCGATCTACGGCACACAGCTCAGCGCGATCACCTTCCTGGCCATCCCGGCGAAGACATTCGCCACGGACTGGGTCTACATTGTCGCGAACATGATGATTTTCGCCGTGGCGCCCTTCGTGGTGCGGCTGTACCTGCCGTTCTTCCGGCGCGTCGAGATCACCACGGCGTATGAGTACCTGGAGAAGCGGTTCAACCTGGCCGCGCGCCTGTGCGGCAGTGCCGCTTTCATCCTGTTCCAACTCGGCCGGATGGGCATCGTCCTCTATCTGCCAGCCCTGGCCCTGGCTACCGTGACGGGCATCAACATCTACGCATGCATCCTGGCCATGGGCGTTCTTGCAACGATCTATACTGCGCTGGGCGGCATCGAGGCGGTCGTCTGGACCGACGTGTTGCAGGTCGTCGTGCTGCTCGGCGGGGCCATCCTGAGCCTCATCCTGATCGCCCTGGGAACGGAGGGCGGGTTCGGCGGCATGGTTTCCATGGGGGCCGAGGCCGGCAAGTTCCACTGGGTCAATCTCGACTGGGACATCGCCACGACAGCGCTGTGGGTCGTCATCATCGGCAACTTCCTGGGGAACCTGGTCTCCTACACGTCCGACCAGGCCGTCGTGCAGCGCTACCTCGTGACGAAGGACGAGAAGTCGGCTGCCAAGGCGATCTGGACGAACGCGATCCTCTGCGTCCCCGGCTCGGCCCTCTTCTTCCTGGTGGGAACGGCGCTCTGGGCCTTCTACAAGACCAAGCCGGAGCTGCTGAATCCGGGAGGCCGGGCGGACGATATCTTCGCTTGGTTCATCGCGCAACAGTTGCCGGCGGGGATCGCGGGACTCGTCATCGCCGGCATCTTCGCCGCGTCAATGTCCAGTCTTGATTCCAGCATGAACTCGGTGGCCACGGCGATCACCACCGACTGGTTCCGCCGGTTCAAGCCCAATGTGGCCGACCGCGCGTGCCTCCGATTGGCCCGCGTCCTGACGGTCCTGCTGGGCGTGGTGGGAACCGGCGCCGGGCTCGTGATGGCGCAGTTCGGGAACAAGTCCATGTGGGACACCTACCTGGCCATCGTGGGGCTGTTCGGCGCGGGGCTCGGCGGGCTGTTCATGGCCGGTGTCTTCACGCGCAAGATCAACGGCACGGGCGCCGTCGTCGGGTTCCTCGCGAGCGCCGCGATCGTCTGGGGAGTGAATTTGCGGGGCGGCGTCCACTTCATGCTCTACGCGGGCATCGGCATGGCCTCCTGCGTGATCATCGGATACGTCGCGAGCCTGATCCTGCCGGGAAAGGCGAACGTTGAAGGGCTGACGGTCTACACGGTCAAGTCAGGGGGCGCCCCGGAAGTGCGGAACGACGACTGACCGGAATGGCTGAACGCGGCGTCTCGGCGCCTGCTCCCGCTTCAGCCGAGCCGGCCCTCCCCGCCGGGGCTCCTCTTTGCCCACAATTTCCTCGAGCCGTCTCTGGAGCTGCGGAGCGGCGACGGAACATAGCCCACGGTGAAACACCTGGTCGCAGAGCGGCCAGATGTGAGCCGTGGGAGAAGAAGCAGACAAGTGTTCACCGTAAGACGTGTGTTCCTCGTGCCGGCGTGATAATTGGGAGATCGAAGATGATGACTTCATACGAACGGGTGATGACTGCGCTGAGCCATCAACGGCCGGATCGGCCGCCGTTGAACTACTTCGGGACCCCTGAGACGACGCGGAGATTACTGAGCCATCTTGGGCTTGCATCGGGCGAGGATCTGCTCCGCTATTTCGGAGCGGACATACGGTACGTTGCGCCCCGCTACGTCGGTCCGGACGCTTTCTCCGGCGCGTTCGGGTACGATACCGGTGGCACAGACATGTGGGGCATCGGGTGGAGGCCCGTAAGCAACGATTGGTGTACGTACTACGAGCCGGTCGGCCATCCCTTGGCCCTGGCCAAGACGGTGAAGGAAATCGAAGAATACCGTTGGCCGGACATCGACTGGTTGTCGATCGCCCATGTAAGGGACGACGTCCGCCGTTTCAATCAGGCAGAACCGAAGGCAATCGTATTCTGTATGGGACTGTTTGTCGAAATCGCTTGGGCCATGAGGGGCCTTGAGCGATTCCTTATGGACATGCTCCAACAACCGGGGATAGCTGACGCCGTTCTCGGCAGGATCACGACCCTCTGTAAAGAAATCACCATGCGGGCATTGGAAAAGGCAGACGGGGAGATCGACATTGTCTGGAGCAGCGGCGATGTAGGCATGCAGACCGGAATGATGTTCTCACCAGAGCTGTGGCGAGAGCGGATAAAACCATTTCACAAAGAGCTGGTCGAGCCTTTCAAACGAATGGGACTGAAGACGCGCTATCATACGGACGGTTCGGTCGTCCCGATCATCGAGGACCTCATCGAGATGGGGCTGGACCTGCTCGATCCGATTCAACCGAACACGCCCGGCATGAACGCGGAGAACTTGAAAGCGCTTTTCGCAGGGAGAATCTCTTTCTACGGGGGTGTCGACACACAGAGACTGCTTCCGTATGGAAGCGCTCGTGAGGTGGAGGATGAAGTATTGCGTCTGATCCACGTGCTCGGGTCAAATGGGGGATACATCGTCGCCGCCTCCAACGCCGTTCAACCGGATGTCCCGATCGAAAACATCCTGACGCTCTATCGCACGGCACGCGAGTATCGGTACTGAAGACTGCTTTGCCGGAAATGCAGCCGAATGTCGAACCATTGCGTCGAGCGGACGCGGACAAGCCGCGCCGCTCACGCAGGACGTTGGGACGTTCATACGATGCGATACAGAAGTACGACCATGTTGGCATCCACAGTCCTTCCGACGGTGTCTTGTGCTCCGCAGGAGGCGACCCCATGGGTAGAGATCGATCAACTACGCCGCTCGCCCACCAAGACCTCCGCAGGCTGCGTCAGATTCGATGGCACGTCGCAAGATCCCCCCACACGTTCGCGCTGTCAATCCCTTTCCTGGTTCCCGAATACCTCATCCCGATGATTGGCTCGCCGGCGCAGCGACGGCGGCCGCCGCCAGTCGGCCGGATCTCGAGGTGTCACATGAGTTGCCGCGCTTCCTGCGGGGCGCCTAACCTATGCTTATGGAGCATCCCAGGAGGTCACGGCGACTGGTTACCTACCAGCCGCCTCCGCCTCACGCAGCCTGCGAATGATCTGCTCCGCCGTGTACCGCTTCCTGCCCATGCCTGCCTGCCTCCTTTTTCCATACCGAAAACCAACCCCAATACTGACACAGAACCCAATGGCACTAACATAAGAGGCTCGGCCCGTGTCGCGGACCTCCGCTCCTAATCGTAATCCTAATCGTAATCGTAATCGCCATTTCCTAACTCCCGTTGCCGAGTAGGAGTACGATTAGGATTAGGATTAAGACAGAGAAGGCGGCGAGCCGTCCGTTCTCTCTGGCGGCGGATGATCGGGCTTAAGTTGTGCCATTGCGTGCAGTGAGTGTTCGCGGAGGGGGGCGATGGCCGCGGCTGCGCGGACACGAAGGCGGAGCTCGGCGCCGCGCCGGCTAGATGGCATTCAGGCTCCACGACGGCGTGCGAAGGTCGATCTCGCGGCCCACTTGGGCGCTGGCATAGGCGGCGTGGACGATGACGGTGTCTTCGGCATAGCCCCGCGCCGCGGGGCCACGCCTCTCGCCCCGAACCGCCCGCAGCACATTCTCGTAGATGGGCCGGTAGCCGGGGTCGGCGGGCAGGTCCTCCACGACCTCCCGTCCGTCGCGCCGCATCATCCGCCAGTGCTGTTCGTCCCACGAGACAATGCCCTCGGCAAAGACGAAATGGACGCCGGCGTTCAGCCATTCCGGGCACGGGTAGTAGCCGACCTCCTCGTAGAGCATCGCACCGCCTTCGGCATAGCGCACGTACACGGCCGCACAGGCCTCCACGTCCCATTCCGGCTGGTGCGATACCGATCCGCTCACGGCGACGGGCGTCAGGCCCGGCAGGGACGCTCGCGCGGCGGCGAGGCGGTGCAGCCCGACGTTGCTGAACATGCCGCCGCCGCTCATCGCGGGATCGAGGAACCAGGCGGGCCGGCCTTCGTTGAAGTAGAACCGCGCGTTCATGATGCCGCCGGTAAGGAATCGGCCCAGTTCGCCGGCAGCGAACTTCTCGCCGGTGCGCACGGCGCCGGGCGTGTGGCCCGCCAACTCGGCGACGATGAGTTCGCGTCCATGTGCCTTCGCGGCGGCCAGCATGGCGCGGCACTCGTCGACGCTCACCGCCATCGGCTTCTCGACCAGCACGTGGCATCCGGCTTCCAGCGCGGCCACCGTCATCTCGCAGTGCAGGCCGTGGGGCGTGTTCACCACGACCACGTCGGGCGCGGATCGGAGCAGTTCGTCATACGTGGCGAAGGGGCTAGCTCCCAACTTCGCGGCGATGCGTTCGCGCTTCTCGGCCGCCACGTCGCAGACGGCGGCCACTTCGAAGCCGGGCAGTTGCTCGAGCGCCCGGAGATGCGCGTCGAAGACGTTCCCCAATCCGATGATGCCTAATCTGACGCGTGTCATCAGTTCTCCTTCCACAGTCGGCGCAGGATGTCGGCCCCGCGCCGCGCGACGAGTTCGCGTTCACTCACCGGCCAGCCGTTCTCGATAAGCGTGATGAGACCGTCATAGCCCAACGTCCGGTATGTTCGCATCACGGCCGGCCAGTTGGGCGCGTCGGCCACCGCCCCCGCCAGGGCGCGTTCCCAACGTTCCAGGAAGCTGTCGTCATCTCTTTGCTCGAGGCGCCGTACATGCACGAGGATGTTCCGCGTGACGGAGAAGAAGTCCGGAACACACGCGACGCAGTCCTGCCCTCCGGCGTGCAGGTGCATGGCGTCGAAGAGCAGGCCGTAGTTGGGATGGTCCACGGCCCGCAAATGCTCCTTCGTTCCTTGCACCGTTTCCAGGACGTTTCCGACGTGGTTGTTTGACGCGATCGCAACCCCTGCCGCGTCGGCCTCGGCCGCGGCCCAATGCAGCCATTCGGGCTCGCCGCCCGTTTTCATGAGGTTGCAGTTCAGGTCCCCGCAGAGCTGGACGTAAGCCTTGAAGAAGTCGTCGCGTTCCCTTCCGCCGGCCGGCATACGTCTCGTCGTCAGGCAGGTGACGCGCAGGCCGGCATCTTCAACCTGCGCCCGTACATCTCTTCGCTCGTCTCGCGGCGTCTCGATGTTGACCTGTGTGCGCCGCAATTCGACCCCGTTATAGCCCGCGTCTTTCGCCAGCGCGCAGAACTCGCGCAGGCTCAGCGATTGAGACGCTCCGTGATCTTCAAAGAGAAAGCCGCTCAGTGAAAGGCGCATATTGCTCTCCGGAAGCGGGCCGGCGGTCTCGATCGTCACCCGCTGAACCCGTATCCCTCCGATATTCAGGACAGTCACCCTTTTCCGACGATATTCAGGACCGATATTCAGGACCGATATTCAGGACAGTCACCCTTTTCTGCGTTCCCTTTTCGGGCGGCCGACGGGCAGGGGCCGCACGCGCCGCTCCACCATGTATTCTACTACTCGCGCGTTCGGATAGCGCAAGGATTTCACGCGATGGGCCTTCGCGCCCCATGTCCCTCTCGAAAACTCCGTCGGCCATTATACTGCCGGACTTGCGGCAGCATGCAAGTATTCTCAGGGCGGCCGCTGCAGCGCCATTTCAGGCCTTCCGAGAGCACCACGTTCGGATTCACCCACGCTCTATTCCGCCTGCTCCGCCTCGTCGTCTCAGGCAGAGCCGTCCACAGCTACGAACACCCGATTCACGTTCGTCCGATCACGGCGATTCCGGCCATTGCACCCGCGCCGGCAATCCCGTGCGAGTGGCAGGCCTCCTTGCACCGCCGTTTTCATCGGCGGATGGAGTTTTCGGTAGGTACAGGGCCTTCGCGCCCGCCCCGCCGTCGCGCAATACCTACGGCGAGCCCCGATTACACGCACATCGCTCCGCAGTCAAGCAGAAAACAGTGACTGTCCCCAATGGCACTAACTTAAGCCCCATCATCCGCCGCCAGAGAGAACGGGCGGCCCGACGGCTTCTTTGTCCTAATCCTAATCATAATCGTAATCCTATCTCGGCAGCGGCACTTACGAAACAGCGATTAGGATTAGGAGTAAGATTACGATTACGAGCGGAGCTCTGCGACACGGGTCGAGCCCCTTATGTTAGTGCCATTCGTGACTGTCCCAATGCCGATGCGCTAAGCGGCATGCTCTTGCTCCTGCAAGGTTTGTAGCTGTTTCTTGCGTGATTGAAGCCGGCGTTTCTGTGTGTCGCGCTCAAACTGCCGGCCTGGACGAACGTCGATTTTGAGCTTTGCGAGGTGCCGGGTGAGTTCGCTTTGCAGCGGGCGAAGCGCGTCGGGCGGGGCTTTGCCGAGTCGGCACCA
>JBDREM010000143.1:0-2599 GCA_043819695.1 Planctomycetota bacterium | reverse complement strand
CCGGCCTGGACCTGCCGGGCCTCGTCCTTGACGCGGCGCAGCGACTCGATTCTGCCGCCGTCCAGGATGACGATGCCGTCCCGGGACACGCGGATTTTTGACGTGTTTTCGATCGTGCCGTCGGTCACCTGGCATCCGGCGACGTTTCCGAGCTTCGATATCTTGAAGATTTGCCTGACCTCGGCGTGCCCCGTGACGGACTCGCGTATCTCGGGCTTGAGCAGGCCGCTGAGGGCCGCCCGCATGTCGTCGACGGGCTGGAAGATGACCTGATAGAAACGCATGTCGACTCTTTTTTCTTCGGCGATCCGCCTGATGCGGCCGTCGGCGACGACCCGGTGGCCGATGATGATCGCGTCGGACGCGTCGGCCAGCAACACGTCGGATTCGTTGACGGCTCCGACGCCGCTGTGGATGAACTTGATCTTCACCTCGTCGGTCGAGAGGCCGTCGAGCTTCTCCTTAAGCGCCTCGAGCGAGCCCATCACGTCGACCTTGAGGATGACGCGGACCTCGCCGGCCTCGCCCTCTGCGATCTTCCCGAAGAGGTTCTCGAGCGTGACGTGCGAGCGCGCGATCAGGCTGGCGGCTCGGGCGCGCTGCCCGCGCAGTTGCGCGACCTCGCGGGCCCTCTGCAAGTCGCCGACCGCGAGCATCCGGTCGCTCGCCTCGGGCACGCCGTTGAGGCCGGAGATCTGGGCGGGAATTGACGGGCCTGCGGACCCGATGCTCTTGCCGCGGCCGTCGAGCATCGAGCGTACCTTCCCGAACGTTGCGCCGCAGAGGACGACGTCGCCGACGTGGAGCGTGCCCTCGCGCACAAGCACGGTTGCAACGGCGCCGCGGCCCTCGGTGAGGTTCGCCTCGAGCACGACGCCGGCCGCGGCCTTGTCCGGGTTGGCCTTCAGCTCGCGGAGCTCGGCCACGAGCAGGATCATCTCGAGCAGGTCGTCGATGCCCTGGCCCGTCTCGGCCGAGACCTCGACGCACGGGACGTCGCCGCCCCATTCCTCGAGGTCGATGCCGTGTCGTGCGAACTGCGGCTTGACCCTTTGCGGGTCGGCGCTCGGCAGGTCGACCTTGTTGAGAGCGATGACGATGGGCACCTCGGCGGCGCGGGCGTGCGAGATGGCTTCTTCCGTTTGCGGCATCACGCCGTCGTCGGCGGCCACGACCAGCACGACGATGTCGGTGCAGTGAGCGCCGCGCGCCCGCATGGCGGTGAAGGCCTCGTGGCCGGGCGTGTCGAGGAACGTGATCTCCTTGCCGGCGGCGGTTGTCACGTGATGGGCGCCGATGTGCTGGGTGATGCCGCCCGACTCGGTCGCCGCGACGTTCGCCTGGCGGATCCGGTCGAGCAGCGACGTCTTGCCGTGGTCGACGTGCCCCAGGAACGTGACCACGGGGACCCGCGGCTCGAGATTCTCCTGGCTTTCAGCGGCGGCGGCGAGCGTCAGCTCTGCCTCGACGCTCGTCTGCTCCTTGACCGTGATCTCCCACCCGTGCTCCAGGGCGATCATCTGCACCATGTCGTTCGGGATGGGCTGGTTGATGGTCGCAACGAGGCCGTTGATCATCAGCTCGCGGATGATGTCGTTCGCCTTGACCCCGATGGCCGCCGAGAGATCGCGAACGGTAACGGGGGAACAGCAGCCCGGCGTGCCGGTCTTCGGGCGGGACCTCGACAGCGGCCTTGCGAGCGCCGCCCTGGTAGCGTTTGCGCTTCCCGTATGGCCTGGGCTTGCGGATCCTGCGCTGGTAGTCGACGCCCGTGCCGGCCATCGCGTTCGAGTATGTTCCGCCGACGGTGAAGTCGGTGAAGACCATTCCTGTTTCGGCGTCGCCGCGCGGCTTTCCCTTGCCGTGTTCCTTCCGGACCTTGTCGGCGGTGCCGTCCTTCTCGCGAGCTTTTCCCCGCCGCCGCTCGCCTTTTCTCGCGCGCTCTTTCGGTCTCGCACCAGGCTTTACATCGGGCTTGTCCAGCTCGACGGGGCGTTCATGACGCGACGGGGGCGCCTTCGGCTTGCGCCGGGGGCGTGCTGCCGGGCGAGCGGCGGGAGCCGATGGACCCGACGTCTTGGGGGCCGGGGCGGGCGCCGACGGCTTGGCGGCGGGCGCGGGCGCAGACGGCTTGGCGGCGGGCGCGGCGGGCTTCTTCCCGGCCTCGAGAAGTTCGCGCAACAAGCGGACTTCGCCGTCGCTGAGCGAGTTCATGTGCTTGGTGATGCGCACCAACCCTCGCTTCTGGCATAAGGCTATGAGGTCCTTGCTGCTTATGCCCAGATCCTTGGAGAGCGTATGTACGCGTGTTCCCAAGCTCAGTCTCCGCTAATCAGTCCTGTGGCCCCTCGTCGTCGCCTTCGGCGGGAGTTTCTGCACCGGCTTCGGCGGGCCCCTCGGCTTCTGCTTCGGTCTCTTCGGCTTCTTTGGTTTCGGGCCCCTCGGCTTCTGCTTCGGTCTCTTCGGCTTCTTTGGTTTCGGGTTCCTCGGCTTCTGCTTCGGTCTCTTCGGCTTCTTCTATTTCGGGCCCCTCGGCTTCTGCTTCGCTCTCTTCAGCTTCTTCTATTTCGGGCCCCTCGGCTTCTGCTTCGCTCTCTTC
>JBDREM010000142.1:0-2172 GCA_043819695.1 Planctomycetota bacterium | reverse complement strand
GGCACGACCGTCCGATTCCACTCTTCGACCGCCACGGGATCGGCACTGAGTTCGGCCGGGACCGCCACCGGCAGCGCCCCGGATTGCGGTTCGTCTGGCCGCTCCGCCTTTCGGCTCCCGCGCATGAGCAGGATATTCGTCGGGACCGGCTTCGGGCCGCCTTTGTTCATGCCCGCACCGCCGGATTCACGCCTGATTTCCGCAAGTGCTTGACAGACAAGGACTTGCGTGATATCGTGTTCCGCCAGGAGGCCCCCCCATGAATGGACCTGGTAATGCGATTGGCTGGACCGATTTCACTTGGAATCCAGTTACCGGCTGCCAACACCAGTGCCGATTTGGCACGGCCCGATGCTATGCTGAACAAATCGCGCGGCGTTTCGCTGGCTCCCGCGCCTTCCCTCATGGCTTTGAGCCCACCTTTCATCCGGACAGACTGGACGAGCCACAACGAGTGCGGCGACCGGCCCGGATCTTCGTATGCAGCATGGGCGACCTGTTCGGTGACTGGGTGCCCCTCTCCTGGATCGAAGCCACCCTCAACGCGTGCCGGCAAGCCAGTCATCACACCTTCATTATGCTGACCAAGGCCCCCTGGCGCGCGATGCGATTTGAGATGCCAGAGAATGTCTGGCTCGGCGCCACGATTACCGGAAGTCTGACAGACGAAGCCCGACGATTGACGTGCGTGCGAGACTTCCGCGCGCGCGTCCGGTTTTTGTCCTGCGAGCCGCTTGAAGGCCCCCTTGACGTCGCGCCAGCTAATCCCGACTGGCTGATTATCGGCGCGGCCACAGGACCCGGAGGATTCCAGCCGGCAGAACCGTGGGTGTCCGCTCTCGAACGATTCGCCGATGAACGTCGCATCCCGGTTTACCACAAAGACAATCTTACGATACGGCCGTCGAAACGCCACGAATGGCCGGATGGCCAACATGAGCATCCCTTGAGTTATTGGCACCGGCCGCCTCGAGCGCGCCAAGCCCTGGATCGAGCCCCCGGTCTTTGGCCCAGCGCGTCCACCGTCGCCGAATAAGATCAGCCCACCGCGGCTGCGCCTCAGCCCCGCGCCAGATTCGCCCGTGCTGCGCCGCCGCCAGAAGACTAGACCCTGATCCCGCGCACGGGTCCCAGACAATGGCCCCGGCCGGAACGTACGCCATGACCATCGCGTTTTCCAGAACCGGCTTTCCCCACGACATACCCTCCGCGCCCGTCAACACGCCGCCTGTATGCTCTTGCCAGGAATAGGGCCGATCGTCGGCTGTTGCCTTGCATCCACAGACACGAATCACCGCGCCGTCGAGCATGCATGGCGTACGGCGCCACACGGTTACCGTATCGTGCAGACAACAGGGCAATGTCGCATTATGCTGCCCGCGAACCCCGCCGGTAAATACCAGGTTGTGCACGCCCCACGCGTCATCGACAAACGTCTCCCCCATCCAATGATACGCATCCTTCCCGCGATGCCAGACAGCCACAACATCAATCGAGGGCAATAGCGGCCATTGCCCAAACGGCACATCGTATGGAGGGTCGTGAATCCACAATCGCGGCTGGCCTGATTGAAACAGCGCCTTGATCGTCTCCGGTTTTCTACTATCCCCGCACCAGAGACGATGAGAGCCTAACGTATACATCCGGCCTTCCTGGCTATCGACCGAACCGGCCGTGTCGAGTACAGTGTCATCTTCGCCGACCGGCTGAAATGTGCCGGTCATTTTGGCCAGCTCCTCGTCCGAGAACCACGGCTTCAGGTCCAGCCCAGCCGCGAGATCAGCTTGTAGTTGATCCGCGTCCCACTCGGCCAACTCTGCCGTCCGGTTGTCGTAGATCGCCAGCGCCCGTTTTTGCTCGGCCGTGAGCCCGCGCCGCCGCACCGCGATGATCTCGTCCCCACGCGCTTCGATGACCCGCACCTTCGTGCTCCCCGCCTCCGCTGCGGCCTCGGTGACGCCGTTCCCGGCCAGGATTCCGTCGTCCTCGTCGATCACGATACTGCGCGCCGCGCCCACCTGGTGCAGCGCATCGACGACCATGCCGATGTTCCTGGGATTGTGCCTGCGACGATTGGCCGGATCAGGCGTCAGCTCCTTGATGTGCCGGACCTGAACCGTGCCTTTCCTGCCTGTGTTCAGCGCCATGTTTGACTAGTCAAAAACAGGATTT
>JBDREM010000141.1:0-46333 GCA_043819695.1 Planctomycetota bacterium | reverse complement strand
GATGTGCGTGTCGAGGGCATCCTGCCCTCGCGTGTCGCGGCCATCTTGGCCGCGATGAGGTCGTTTTCGAGGCCGGGACGGCCTCGAGACACGAAGGCGAGACGCCTTCGACACACTGGGGAGCCACAACGCAAATGGCTCGCTTACTTCTTCACGAACAGGCAGACGCCCGCCTCGTCGAGCCGCGCCTCGTAGTCGGGGGAGGCGAGGACCTTCTTCAAGAACGCTTCGTGCCGGCTGACGGTCAGCGGCGGGATGATCTTGCCGCGCCGGTCGATCACGATGTAGTCGACCTGCCCGATGACGCGCTCCTCGAGAAGGTAGATGTGCTCGCGCATCGAGAGGTGCGGGACGAGGTTGTCCTGCGCGGCGACCGACGCGTCGCGCGGGATCATCGCGAGCGCCTTCTCGTACGCCGCACACTGCGCGGGCGACGGGCGGAAGCTCATCGAGAACGTGTGGTAATGGAGCAGCTCGCCTCGCTGGATCGGCGTGAAGATGAGGAACAGCGCGAGCGAACAAGCCGCGAGCGCCGAGACGTAGAACGCGATCGAGGCGATGCGAACCCGGGGTACCTTCCGCTTGATGTGCGGGATCAGCATCACGACGCAGAGGAGCAGGAGCGTCTCTTGAACGCCGCCGTAGAAATAAGCCAGCCACGTCCGGTCGTGGATCGAGAAATATCGCGTTGCGAGGAACGGGCCGGCGAGCAGGACGGCGTACGGGAACAGCGCCGGCAGGAACATCAGCGTCGAGAACGGATAGACCAGGCGGACGGCCTTCCTCGCCGGCGAGATCACGTAGAGCAGAGCCGACGCCGGATTCGTGATGATTTTCCGCGCGATCGCGCCGTAGCCCCGGCCGAGTATGAACGCGCCCTTGTCGCCGACGTGCCGGAACCCGCCCTTGATGAACTGCGGAAAAAAAACTGCATCTCGGCCCAGAACGCCGCGACCGAGAGCCCGAAGATGGCCGCCCCTGCCGCGCGCCTCCTGCCGCCGCGGTAGTAGAAAAGCACGAACAGCCCGAACGTCGCCGTGAACAGCAGCAGGTTCTCCTTGCACATCCCGATGAGGACGAGCATCAGCACGGCGCGTTTCCACTTGCCGGAATCTACGTAGTAGAACAGCCACGGCACGAACCCGATCGCGACCGTCTCGGGGTTCCACTCGAACATCACCGCCGCCTGCACCCCGAAGAGCAGCGGGTAGAGGACCGCGAGCATGAGCGCGGCGAGGGCCGACCGCGTCTTCCGGCGCGCGAACTTGAAGACGCCGATCACGCCGAGCGAGACCGTGAACGACTGGAGCAGCAAGAGCGCGCCCGGGCTCTCCCACATCCACATCAGCGGCACCGCGAGGAAATCGGCGAACTCCGCGTGGTCGCCGAACGCATGGATGCCCATCACGCTGTTCTGCGGCGCCAGGCCGCGCGACAGCAGCCAGACCGTCTGCGTGAACAGCCCGAGGTCGTAGCCCCCGGCGACGTAACAGGCGAACCGGTGATAGCTGAACCAAAACATCCAGACGAAAACGAGCAGCCACAGCACGTATGGGATCGGCCCGCCCCGCTTGCGCAGAAGCCGTTCCGCGCGGATGTGAATCCGCGCACGCACCAGGTGCGGCAGGACAGCGAAGCCGGCCAACGCGGCCAGCGCCGGAAGCGCGATAACGAACATCCCCCGCCCCTCGGACGCGGAGAACGCGAGCAGCAGGAACGCGCCGATCGCGAGGTGGATGGCAAAGGGATGAAGGTTGACGCCCCGGCTCCGCTGGATTTCGAAGCCGGCGAAGAGGACCACAAAGACCGGGAACGAGACGTGCCACGCGAGCGGGCGAATCTTGTCGACCGACGCCACGAAGTCGAACGTGAACTCGACCCTGCCCAGCAGCGCCAGGCCCAGCAGTGCGATGATGTACGCGGCGAGGAAGAGCAGAGGAACGGAGTACAGATAAGTTTTCCAGATGAATTGCGGCCGCTCGCGATCTGTCATTGCCACTCCGCCAGGGGCGGGGCCATTGCCGCCCGCCGTTCCGCTGCGGATTTTCGCTCCTGCGGCTCCGGCGCGGCGTTACTCGGACCGCAGCAGCTCGCCGCCGGCGGCGTCGCCGGCTTCGCCAGGGCCTGGTTGCTCTGGTTCTTCGTGATCATCATCGAGCAGCCGCCGGCCTCGGCCTTGACGAGGAGCTCTTCGAACTTCGCGTTGATTCTACGCTCTGCCTCGCCTGCGTCAAGCCCGCGCGCCGTTGACTCATCCCCGGTGTGCGCAGCCGTCGAGGCCCGTTCATGGGCCGTGGCGAGTCCCCCGAAGGAGAACGAGAATCGGCCCCGCCTTTTTGGCGGCGTGTTCGCTTATTGATGCGTGCGTTGATAATAGAATGGACGGGTGTGTAAGAAAAGGGAAAGCTGTAGCCGAGGGCACTGACCTCGGCCGGGCCGCCCTCAATGCGGGCGGCTACAGAAACAGCGCACTAAACAGATCGGGACCACACGGACATTGGAACGGTTACCGCACGAAGTCGGATTGACTTGCCGCGGCGCCGGCGGTACAATGCCCCCGGTCTGGAGGGCCGATGCCGATGGCGAAGAAGGAGCCCACATTCGAGGAGTCGCTGGCGGAGCTCGAGGCCATCATGACCGAGCTGGAAAGCGGCGAGTTGACTCTCGACAAGATGATGGAACGCTACGAGAGGGGCGTGAAGGCGCTCCAGCTCTGCCGTAAAGTGCTCGACGACGCCGAGAAGAAGATCGAGCTCCTCGTGAAGACGAAGAACGGCGAGCTCGAGACCGAGCCGTTCCCCGCCGAACACGAAGAATGACGGGCTGTTGAAAAAGGTGCAGGAAGCCGCCGACTTGCAAAGCCGGCCTACGGGAACGACGGTTTCGCGGCGTTCTTGGGCCTGTTGCAGGCCCGCTCTGTGAGCGGGCGGGCTCTTTCAACAGCCCCGATGACCTGCGACGCGCGGACGGCGGGCGCGGCCAATCCTCAATGGCACACGGCGGACGCACACGATGTCACACCCCGTGCCGGAAGACCTCGGGCTATTCTGGAGAGAGCTGGACGGCGTCCGGCAGGCCATAGACGCCCGGCTTGACGAGTGGCTGCCCGCCGCCGGCGACGCGCCCGCGCGGCTGAATCAGTCGATGCGCTACAGCGTGTTCGCGGGCGGCAAACGCATACGGCCGGTTCTCGCGATCCTCGCGTGCCGGGCCGTCGGCGGCGCGGACGACGCAGCGATGCCTGCGGCCTGCGCCGTCGAGTGCATCCACACCTACTCGCTCATACACGACGACCTGCCGGCGATGGACGACGACGATTTCCGCCGGGGCCGCCCTTCGAACCACAAGGCGTTCGACGAACCGACCGCGATTCTCGCCGGCGACGCGCTCCTTACCATCGCCTTCGAGATCGCGACGAACACGGCGGACGCCGCAGCGGCCGCGTCTGTTGCCGGCGAGCTGGCCTTCGCAGCCGGATGGGCCGGCATGGTCGGCGGCCAGATGGCCGACCTCGAGGCCGAGGGAACCGGGCCGAGCGAGGACGCGCTCCGCTTCATTCACAAGCGCAAGACCGGCGCCCTCATCCGGGCGTCGGTGCGGTGCGGCGCGATCGCCGGCGGCTCCGATGCCGGCCAGCTCGCCGCGCTCACGGCCTACGCCGAGAAGGCGGGGCTGGCATTTCAGATCGCCGACGATATACTTGATGTGACTGCGAGCTCGGAGCAGCTCGGGAAGACCGCCGGCAAGGACAAGGCGGCCGGGAAGCTCACGTTCCCCGCGGTCATCGGCATCGAGCAGTCACGGAACGAGGCCGGCCGGCTTGTCGCAGAGGCGAAGGCGGCGCTCGCCGCGTTCGGCCCGGCCGGCGAGCCGCTCTGCAAGCTGGCGGATTTCATTGTCGCGAGAACGTCCTGACGGAGCACCTTATGCCCTCGCCGCCGAAAAAACTGATAGTCACGGGCGACGGTGCGAAGCCCCGTGTGAGCGAGACCGTCGAGCGCGCCCTTCCCACCCTTCGGGAACTGGCCGATGAGATAACGGTCGACCTCGAGGAGTCGCAGCCGCTCGAGTCGGTCGATGCGGACTTCGCGCTCGTCTTCGGCGGCGACGGCGCCATCCTTAAGACGGCCCGCCGGCTCGGCCGCAACCGGGTGCCCGTCTGCGGCGTCAACCTCGGGAAGCTGGGATTCCTGGCGACGCTCACGGACACGAATCTGGCGGAGAGTCTTCGGTCGATCATGCGCGGTGACTTCACGGTCACGCCGGCGATCACGTTCAACTGCTCGCTGCTGCGCGGCGGCAGGGCCGTGCACGAGGCCCGGGGCGTCAACGACGCGGTGATCTCCCGCGGCGCTCTCTCGCGCATCATCCCGGTCGATGTCCGGCTTGACGGCGAAAGAATAGCGACATACAATGGCGACGGGGTTATTGTCTCGACGCCGCTGGGCTCGACGGCCCATTCGTTGTCCGCCGGCGGCCCCATCGTCGAGCCCGGCCTCGACGCACTGATCCTGACGCCGATCTGTCCGCATACGCTCTCGAACCGCCCGCTTGTCATCCCCGCGGACAGTGAGGTCGAGCTGGCGGTCACCGAGAACTCGCACGGTGCGGCGCTGACGATCGACGGGCAAGTGTTTCAGGAGCTGGCCGAGGGTGATCGCGTTATTGTCCGTCTCTCCGAGGAACGGCTCAATCTCGTGCGGTCATCGGGATACAGCTACTACAGGACGCTCCGCGAGAAGCTCGGATGGAGCGGCCGCTTCGGCGACTGACCCCGCATTGCCAGGAGTTCAGATGTTTGTAGTCACGATCGAGCGAGACATTTGCAAGGGCTGCGGCCTGTGCACCGAGTTCTGCCCGCGCGAGCTCATCACACTCGCCGAGGAACTGAACAAGCGCGGGGTGCAGCCTGCGGCGTTCACAGGCGATCCCGAGATCTGCACGGGCTGCGGCAACTGCGCGGCCATGTGCGCCGAGGCCGCGATCGAGATCGAGGAGCGCGCCGCCGACGCACCTGTCGCCGCGGCGGCCACAGGAAACGACCCTGAAGAATAGCACCGATGTCCATCGCAATCGTCGGAGACATCCATTCCAACGTCGCCGCACTGAAGACGATCCTCGAGAAGATCGACGAACTGCGAATCAAGAGGATCCTATTCGTGGGCGATCTCGTCGGGTACAACGCCTCGCCCGCTGAATGCATTCACCTTTTCCAGCAGCGGAGCTTCGAGGGTATTTCCGGCAACCACGACCGCTACACCACGGGCCAGGAGATGCGCGACGTGCGCGAGACGACGGTCGAGGCCGTCGAGTACACCCGGGCCGCCATCGGCGAGCAGGGAATCGAGTTCCTCCGCCAACTGCCCGACACGCGCATGATCGACCAGCGCTACATGCTCGTCCACGGCTCGATCTGCGACCGCGACGAGTACATGCTGACGCCCGAGGTCATAATGAAGAACGTCAAGCTGATGCGCACGGACTACACCGGCATCGACATCTGCTTCTTCGGGCACAGCCATTTCCCGGCGGTGATCGGAAACGGGCAGGTGGACATGAAGTTCCCGGAGACGCGGAACGTCAAGCTCGATCCGCTCAAGCAGTACATGGTCAATCCGGGAAGCGTCGGCCAGCCTCGAGACCGCGTGCCGCTGGCCTCGTTCGCCGTCTTCGACCCGCAGGCCTACGCCGTGAAGATTCACCGGCTGGAGTACGACGTGCAGGACACACACGACCGGGTCATGAGCGCCGGGCTCGGGCGCTCTATCGCCGAGCGGCTACTCACCGGGCGATGATTTCCGGCGGGCCGCGGCCTGCCGGCTTCTAAGGAACGCGGCGAACCGGCCCGCAATTCGCCCGCGCGGTGCGCCGAGGCAGCGAATGCACCGCTCTGCGGCGCTCTCCCCCGCGATCGATGGGCCGAGGCACTTCAAGACCGCTTGCCTCCCACATGCGCGATCCTGCAAGAGGAACCACGTGAAGCCCCACGCCAGCAGGTAGTCGTCCTCGTCCAACTCCCCGTGCCGTGACAGGCCGAGGAGGTTCCCGAGGCGGCGCTCGGCGCCGGGGACGTCGCGGACGAGCTTCGCGAGGCGCTCCTTGTCCTCGACCGGCGGGCAGCCGGACTCGAACACTTGGGCCAGCCCCTCGTCAAGCCACGGCATCGGCTTTGTGAAACCGGACCCGACAACTGCGTGTGTCAGTTCGTGGCGCAGGCTCGCGGCCGCAGGGCGCCCGTTCGGGCCGGCTTTGAGAGCGACAATCAGCGTGCCGTCGTCGGCCTCGAAGCAGGCGCCGGTTCGGCCCGCGAACGCCGGGCACTGCCTGCGCAGGTACAGCCACAGGTTCCAGCCGTTCTTGAAGACGTACACTCTGGGCGTGGGCTCACGGGCCCGGAGATACGCGGATACGGAGGCAAGGAAGCGGTCGGCCTCGGCCGCGAGCTGCCGCGCCTCGGCCGGTGCCAGGTCGACGCGGAGGTCGACGTGCTTGCCCTTGACGCGCGTCGCCGGCTCGGTGGCCGCGCACCCGCAGGCGAACGCGAGCGCGACAACGGTCACAAGCGCGCAACGATCTCGCAGGTCGGCCATCACAAACTCGAGACAGAGGGAAACACCGCGCGAGTTACCAGTCGAAGAACACGGTCAGGTCGACTTTCCGTTTTTCCCGCAGGAGCTGCTCTCTCATTCGGGCCGCTTCCTCGGCCCTCGCCTCGCGCTCTGCGGCCATTGTTTGGGCCAGGAGGTCTCTTTGCTTGCCAACCTTCTCCTGCGCGAGTTTGAAGAGCTTTCGCATCCTGACCGCAAGATTGTACTCGAGGCGAGGGGGCGGCGGCTTCTGATCGACGATTTTCCCCGCCTTGCCCTCCGTCTCGGGCACGAGCTTCATCTCATCCTTGAACATCTGGCGGATTGTGTCGACTTCGACGACTTTCTGGCGGGCCTTGCGGGCCTCCTTGCGAGCCTTCCTGCGCGTCTCCCGTTGATCCAGGCCTTCGGCTGCGCCGCACGGGCTCGGCAGGGAGAACAATGCCAAGCAGATCCCGAGAAGTGCGATGATTCTCATTCTTACCTCCAGCAAGTAGTTTACCGCGTCATTCCGGCGTGTCAAGCGCGCTTGACAGGCGCCCGGTCGCCCTTAACATGGTCGGCAAGCGCCGGGCAGGAGACGCAATGGGCATCCGCGTGAAATACGGGAGCGGCTCGTTTACGTTCGACGTGCCGGCTGAGTGCGTCGGCGCGGTCGTACGTCCGCGCCGGCCGCCGGCGAGCGCCGACACCGAGGCCTGTCTCGCCGAGGGACTGGCTTCGAAGCTCGACGCGGCTCGACAGGACTGCTCCGGCCGCGACGTACTGGTCCTTCTCCCCGACGGCACGCGCAGCGTCCCGCACGGCGCAGGCTACGCGGCGCTCGCACCACTGCTCCGCCACGCGCGCTCCGTGCGGGTCCTCCTGGCGACCGGCACGCACAAAGCAGAGACGCCGGACAACAAGCGAATCCTCGACGCCGTCCGGTCCGTCTCCGCCCGCCACGACATCCGGCTGGCGTCCGCCCAGGCGCACGATTGCCAGGCGTCCGATCTCTACGCCGCCGGCACAACGGTGCGCGGCAACGCCGTCCGCCTGAACGGCCGCGTGCGAGAGAGCGACGTCGTGCTGATTGTTGCCGAGACCGCGCCGCACTATTTCGCCGGGTACTCGAACGCGACGAAGTTCCTCCTCCCGGGCGTCGCCGCGTTCGACTGCATCGAGCGCAACCACGCGTGGACGTTGGACCCGCTCTCTTCGGCCTGCCGGCACCCGCTGCACGCTGACGAGACGCGCCGCGCGAACCCCGTCGCGGAGGACCAGCTCGAGGCCGCGCGGTTCGTCGCCGCCGAAATGCCGGTTTACGCGCTCACTATGGTGAGCGGCGGCGGGGCCGTGTGCTGGGCAACGTTCGGCCGGCTTGAGGACTCCGTGGCCGAGGGGATCCGCTTCGTCAATTCATTTCTCGTCGAGCACGTCGGCGGCCGCTTCCGCTGCGCCGTGATCGGGTGCGGCGGGTACCCGAACGACGAGACGATGTACATCGCTCAGCGTTCGCTCGAGCTGACGCAGGAGGCCGTCGCCGACGGGGCCGAGGTGCTGTGGCTGGCCGAATGCCGCAACGGGATTGCTTCGTCCGCGCGGGCCGTCGAGAATTTCTTCACGCCGTTGAAGCAGGACACGGCCGCGTACATCGAGCGCGTGCGGAACAAGTACATCATGTACGCTCACAAGACGGTTCGCTTTGCCCGCCTGATGGACCGCCTGGAGGTTTTGCGCGTTGTGAGCGCGCTGCCGGCCGGCACGTTTCCCGCGGGCCGCATGGTGGCGTGCCCGGAGCCGCAGGCCGTTGTCCGTGAATGGATCGAACGGGGAGAGAAGATCCTGTTCGTCGACGAGGCGAACAAGCTGGCGGTCGAGGGCCCGCCGCGGGATACGGCGTAGGGGCTACCGCGGAGCGGGCGCGAAGAACGCGGCGCGGGCGAGCGGGCCGCCCCCGTCCTGCTCCAGCCAGTTGGCGTATCCCTTCGGCGGCTTCTGTGAACAAATGCCGAACGCCACGTACTTGACATTGGGGAGCTTTCTCGGGAGAGGGCGCGTCTCGACGACGACCTCGCCGCATCTCGCCAGCTCGGCGGGGTACGGGCCGACGGCCGGAGCGATCACCCGCCGGTCCTCGCAAAAGATGCGCCACTGATGCTCCAAGAAGTACGTACGCGCATGGTAGCCGCCGGGGAGCGGCTCAAGGAATTCCCAGTAGTACCTGATGGCGGGGGGAGCGCCCTTCTCCGCGTCGGCCGGCGTGATGGAATAGCCCAGCAGCCTGATCCTGCCGCTGAAGGTGACCGTGCACGGATGCATCGGGGTTATCCTGGCGAGCCGCGCGGCGTGCTCTTCGGCCGCCTGCGCATCGCCCTTCTTCTTCGCCAGCCGCAGGAGCGCGGCGAGCGAGCGGCGGTGGGTGGGCGTTACGCCGACGGCCTTGCTGTACATCTCCCGAGCCAGCTCGTCATCTCCCCTGCTCTCATGACCGCGGCCCAGGTAGTACCACGTCAGATGCTGCTGCCGCCAAGCGCGCTCGCCGCGGGCGAGCTCCGCTGCCAGCTTCTCGAGACGGAGCATGGCCGACGCGGGGGACCCGACCGTGTCCGCTACGCCCGACTGAAGCATAATGGCGACGGAGCGGACGAACGCCTCGACGGGTTCGTCGCCCGGCGCGTCGCTGTTCCGGTTATCGAGCGCGGCCAGTAACTCGCCGCTCTGCTCCGGGCTGAGCGAATCGTTGTTGATGACCGCTCGGAACAGGCAGGCCGCCGGCGCGTACGCATCGGAGACGAGGTCGCGGTAGTGCGGGATCGACGTGATCCTCGCCATTCCGATGAGCGCGTCGACGTTATGCGGCGTCTTCTCGAGCACTTCGCCGTAGCCGCGGAGCGCGGCCTCGTAGTGGCCCTTCACGCGCATTGTCTCGGCCTCGGCAAGCAGCGGCTCGACTTGCCGGCGGGCAAGGTCTGCCCGCTTCGCGACGGCGGCCTGGCGCGCGGGCCATTTGCCGAGATAGCCGAGCACGGCGGCGCGTCTCCGCGCAATCTCGAGCCTGAACTCGACGCTCGCGTAGTTGCCGGTGCCCCAGGTGAACATGGGCGGCATCTCCTTGGGTGCATCGGGGTGCTCGTCGCTGACAGCGGTGCCGGTGTCTGCGCCGCCGTCTTTCGTGTCCGGCTCACCGGCCGGACCTTCCTCGGCCGCAGCCTCGATACGGTTCAGCGCGATAACGGCCTCCGGCCATTCCTTGCGGGCGTAGAAGAAGCGGTAGAGGCACAGGTTCGCCCACACGGTCTCTGGCGCGGCTTCGATGATGCCGCGGTTATCGATGCCGGCCGTCCTCAGGAGTTCGTAAGCCTTCGTTGCAAGTTCGTCGCGCGCCGCGTAAACGGCTCGCGTCAGGAGAGCGGACGCCCGTTTGATTCTCTGTTCCCGGCGTGCGCCGGAGAGGTCCGCGGTCTCCTGCAAGAAGACGGTCGCCGCGTTGAAGAGGAGATACGGCACGTTGTATCCGAAATAGACGGTCCGTTCGAGCTCCGCGTCCATCTGGCCGGTCAATGCTTCACGCTCGGCTTCGGTGGCATCGAGCGCCAGGCGTGTCTTGAGCAGGAGAGCTTGCGCCAGGGCGAAGTGATACTGGCCGACGGTCGGGGCGAGCCGGATGGCCTTCCGAAAGTTTTCCTCCGCCCGGCCGAGCAGGCCGGACTGCTTGATTTCGTCTGCGAGCTTCTCCTCCGCCGCGCGCTCGAATTGCAGGCTGAGATTCTTGAAGCCCTCGGGGTCTCTTTCTTTCTCCGCGGCGATGCCCGGATGCAGGCTGCAGGCAATGGCTTCGCGGACGTCCGCGAGCCGGCGCTCGATCTCGTCCATGTCCGCCTGGCCGAGTTCGTGGACGTACACCGGGTTGCCGGGAACGAGTTGTGCCGCCTCATCGAGGTCGAACCTCGCCACGGCCCTGGCGTTCGCGGGCCGCTCGGGCAGCCCGAGGAAGAAGTAGATGCCCGTCGGCTTCTCGGCGTAGTGGCGGTAGTAGTTGAAGCGCACGTCGGCCACCGCGACTTTGCCGGCAACGGCCGCAAGCGCGCCCGCGGGAACGATCAGCAAGAGCGCAAAGACGGCTCTGAGCGGCGCCGGCCCGAGAGCCAGCTTCCAGTGCGCTCTCGGACCTGCCTCGTCGTTCCCGGCCTCGCCGGCGCGGGCGGCGGCATGGGCGAGAGCCAGAAGGGCGGCAAACAGTATCCCGTTCGACGTCGTCCTCGTCAGGTTGAAGTCGGTGAAACTGTGCAGCATCATCGCGAGCATGCCCATCAGGGCGCCGATGGCGACCCACTTGCAGAAGCGGCCCGTGCGGCGCATCGCGGCCAGCAGCGAGGACACGAAGAAGAAACAAAGGCCGGCTGCCACGGTGACCAGCCCGATGATGCCGGCCTCGCACGCAATCTGCGCCCAGTCATTGGCCAGATAGTCCACGTGAATGTTGCCTAGATTGAGCGACTGGTACCGCCCGAAGACGTACTGCGTCGTGCCGAGCCCGGTGCCGAGCAGGGGGAAGTCGCTCACGAGGTACCACGCCGACCTGAGCATGTCGAGTCTGACCGTCGTCGAGGGCATCCGCCCTGTCAGTTCTCGCTCGAACCCGCTGATCATCGGGCCGGAAACGAAGAAGATGAGGACGGCGCCCGCGCCGATCAACACCGACGCCAGTGTGATGAAGGCCCGCCGGCCCCGGTTGAGGATCGCGAGAACAGCCAGGGCGCAAAGGGCTACGACGGAGCAGATCACGGCTGAACGCGAGACCGACAACGCGATTCCGACGCACAGCAGGACCGGTATGGTCGACAGCAGCAGGCGCTTGTGTGTGGCCGGCTCGGACAGCGTCTCGACGACCCTGTCGGACAGCCGCTCGAGGCGCGCCGCTTGCCGCGTCCGCCGGACGGCAAGCACGAGCGCGGCCGCGAGCGGCAGGAGCATCTCGAGGAAACCCGCGAAGTGGTTCTTGTTGAAAAACGTGCCGCTGAAGGAGGAGAGGTAGTGTACCTTCCGCGCACCAAAGACGTAGGTGCCGCCCGACCCGGCGGTCTGGTCGATGATGGCATAGACGACCTGGAACAGGCCGGCGGCGAGCAAGAACGACGCGGCCCACGTGATCGCCCGTCTCGTCCGGAGCAGGCTGGCAAGAAGGACGAACAACATCGCGCAGGCGCCGTACCTGAAGAGCGCGTATCTTGTCATGTACGGGTTGAGCGACAGCGGCGCGGCGGCGGGCACGTTCCCCGCGCCCATAGCCTGTTCCCGCATCGCGGGGCATTGGGCGAGACGGCCGCGAGGATGCCGCTCCGCACCGGCACGATCTGAATCAACCCGATGACGATGAAGAGAAGGACGAATATCAGCGCGTATGACCGGGGGACACGAAGGGAACCCCGGACAACGCCCGCGGCCATCCAGAGCATCGCGGCGACGGCGACGGCAATGAACACGAGGCTCTGCGCCCACGGTGTCTCAGACCCGATGGGCAACGGAGCAAGAAAGACGGTGAGGAGAAGAATCGCGAGGGCCATTCCGTCCAAAACACGGGCAGCTTGGGGGTCAAGCGACATTACCCTCCCTTCCGGCCCCGCAGCCCGGGACTCGAGCTCGACAGTGAACGGCGTCCCGTGACAGGCCGGTTCACCAGAAGAACCACCGCTTCTGCGGCTTCGGCGTCGCCGGCTCGGGCACGTCGACGTACTTGCCGTGAATCAGCGCCTCGGGGTTGTCGTACAGTATCTCGTTGGCTTCTTTCTCGCCGAGAAGCTCGGTCACCCGCTCTGCCGCCTCGGTGAGTTTCGGTTTCCGCCGCCGGGCGCCGTGCATGTCCGTCGCCACGAAATGGGCCAGCCGCCATTCCAAGAGGCTCTCGCAGCATTCGCGGACGCGCGAGCCGAAATCGCCGACGATGCTCGCGGCCGTGATCTGCGTGAGGCTGCCGGCCTGCACGAGCGACAGGAGCTCGCCGGGGTCCTCCTGAATGGCGCGATTCCGCTCCGGATGCGATATCACGGGCCGGACGCCCTGCAACTCGATGTTGAAGAGGAGTTGGTCGAGTTCCTGCGGCATGACGTCGGGCGGCAGTTCCAGCATGAGGTACTTGCCGCGGTCGGCGACGGTGGCCAGCCGGCCGTCGCGCAACAGCGCGGGCACCTCTGTTTCGGCGTGCACGTCGGCCCCCACAAGGACGGTCACCGGGATGCCATGCTCCGCGAGCGCCTCGTTCAACTCGACGACTCCGGCGAAGATGTCCTCGCGCTGTACGTTGTAGACGCCGTCCAGCATGTGGGGGGTGGCGACGACGGTGTCGATGTGATCCTCCGCGGCCGCTCGAACCAAGGCGAGCGCCTCACCCATGTTCGCCGGTCCGTCGTCGAGTCCAGGCAAGACGTGAGCGTGGATGTCGATCATTGCACGAATGCCGCTCCCAGGGCCGATCAGGCCGTGGCCTTGTGCGAATCTGCGCCCCGCCTCTTGCGCTGCTTCTTGCTCCTCTTGCGTTTCGTACCGTCTTCGGCGTAGTAGTAGTATTGCTGGTACTGGTAGTAGGTGTCGTAGTAGTATGCTCCGCGCGGCACGTCGACGTTGTTCAAGACGGCTCCGAGCAACTGCGCATTGGAGTGTGCGAGAATCTCGAGTGCGCGCCGGGCGATCTCGCGCTGTGTGCGGAACCCGCGGACGACGAAGACCACGCCGTGCGCCTCGTTGCAGAGAACGGCCGCGTCGGTCACGTTGACCACGGGCGGCGTGTCAAGGATCACGCGGTCGTACAACTCGACCATCTTGGCGAGCAGCACCTTCATCCGCTCGCAGCCCATGAGTTCCGCCGGATTGGGCGGAGCCGGCCCGCACGGGATGTAGAAGAGGTTGGGCACGTCCGTCGGGCGCACGACGTCCTCGATGCAGTTTGCGCCCTCACCCACGAGCAGGTTCGTGAGGCCCGGCGTCTGGTCGGCCTCCATTATCTTGTGGATGGCGGGCTTTCGCATGTCGGCGTCGACCAGGAGAACCTTCTTGCCGGTCTGGGCAATGGCGGCGGCGATGTTCACGGCGACGAGCGTTTTCCCCTCGGACGGCGAGGCGCTCGTGACCATGATATGCCGGACCTCCTGGGCCGCGACGGAGAAAGAGAGGGCCGTCCGAATCGAGCGGAAGGCCTCGGCGACCGCCGAACGCGGGTGCAGACCCACCGCGAGGGCGAAATGCGTGTGGTGCCTTGCGCTTTTCACCAACTCGGGCAGCGCCGGCACGTACCCGAGCAGGCTGAGGCCCAGGTAACGCGACACGTGCTCTTTCGATTTGAGCGTCGTGTCCAGCGTGTCGAGGAGGAATGCAAGGCCGATGCCGAGCGCCAGCCCCATGAGGCTCGCAAGCGCCAGGACGAGCAGTTTCCTCGGCTTCGCCGCCGTCGTTTCTTCTTTCGGGCGGCGCTCGATCCTGATCGTGCCGTCGCGGACGTTGGCGGCGTTCGCTATCTCGATCTCGTGAATGCGCGTCAGGACGGCCGTGTAGGTTACGTCCTGCGCGTCGAACGCGGTCTTCAGGGCGTCATACGTGAGCTTGAGCTCGTTGAACTGCTGCACCTTCTGCTGCTGCTCGGCCAGTTCCTCCTGCCGCCGCTCCAGGAGCTTCTCGGCCTGGCTGTGCTGGGTCCTCACGCTGTCCACGATGCGCGCAATCTCGATTCTGATGTTCTCATCGATCGATTCGAGCTTGGCGCGGTACGCCTTGATCTCGGGGTGCTGCTCGCCGAAACGTTTCAGGCCTTCTCGCAGGTTCTGCTCGCACAGCGCTTTCTGGTTGCGGTAGTCGCGAATGAGCTGGCTGTCGAGAACGTCCGGAAGGCTTTCGGCCGTGCTCTGGTTCTTGATGGCTTTTTCGACCTCGTCGAGGCGCGTCTTGCTCGCCGAGAGCGCCTGCCGCGCCTCGCTCGCCGCCTTTTGCTGGGCCATCAGGTCGTCGGCGATCGTGTTGTACGTTCGGTCGAACGATGTGATGTTGTGTTCCTGCCTGAATTCCTGCAACCTGCGGCGCGCCTCCTCGACCCTCGGAAAGACCTCTTCCTTCTCCCGGAGCAGGTTCTCCAACGCCTTGGTGCCCGTCTCCAACTGGCGGTTCGCGTAGCTCTCCACGTACTGGGTCACGTGGTAGTCGAGGATTTGCGCACCCAGCTTCGGGTCCGGCCAGTAGAAGGCGACCTCCACGAGCCACGTCCGCCGAATGGGTTCGACGGCGAAGGACTCCTTGAGCCGTGCCACGAGATCCTTGGTGTCCTTGAACCTCGGCAGCTTGTGTATGCCGAACCGCTTGATGGTGTCGGCGACAAGCCGCTCGGACGCGATCAGCTGCATCTGCGTCTCGATGAAATCCCGCCGCGGGACGGATGCGTATGAGCCCCCGTCGAGCACCGGCTGGAACGGAGTCACCGAGGGCGTGCCGGGCTCGATCTGAAGCAAGGCCGTCGAGCGGTAAAGCGGCGTTCGGGTGAAGACCCAGATGCCGGCCAGCAGGACCGTCATCAGGAACACGCACCCGACGAGCCACCTTCGCGTGCTGACCACGCGGACGTAGTCCGTCAGCGTGGTCTCCGGGGCGCGGAACCGCCTGGCGGCCGCCGCGTCCTGCGGGTTGTCCTGGTCCGCTTTTGCCATCGTTCGGCCTCTCTTGCTGCGCCTACTGGTTCAACGTGTAGCCCACGTGCACGATGCTCCGCACACCCTCCCACAAGGTGAGACAGACCCTGCGGAGGAACGTCGACCGGACCTCGATCGTGTCGTCCGGCTGAAGGTAGTAGTTCGGCTCGTCGCCGTCGGCGACATTGCCCAGATCAATCTCCATCTCGCGGTCGCCGCGCCGCAACACGCAGTAGCTGGGCGAGGCCATTGGCCGGGCGAGCCCGCCGGCCAGTGCAATGGCCTCGAGAACGGTCGTCCGCCGCCTGAGGTCGTACGCGCCCGGCTTGTTCACGTATCCATAGACAAAGAACTTCTGGGCCGTGGGCACGTTGACGACGTCGCCGTCGGCGAGCACAGCGTTCAGTGTGAGGTCGCCCATGGCCAGCAGGTCGTGCAGGTCGACCGTGATGACCTGCTTTTCCTTCTCGCCGTTGACCCCGCGGGTCCGCACGATGTGGAGCTGCTGGCCCGCAGTCTCGGCCAGGCCGCCCGCGAGCGAGAGTATGTCAAGCAGGCGCGTGACGTTCTCCCTGATGGTGTAAACGCCCGGGTCCTTCACGGCGCCGACGACGGCGATTCGCTTGCTCCGGAATTCCTTGATGACCACGCTCACGCGCGGGGTCTTTATGAAGTCCCCGTCCTGGAGGAGTTTTTCTATCGTCACCCGGACTTCACGGATCGTCTTGTCCTTCACGGTCAAGTCGCCAATGAGGGGGAGCGATACCACGCCTTCCTGAGAGACGCGCACCGCGAGCGTCTTCGTCTCCTCCGACAACTCCCACTGGAAGATGCCCACCTCCAGCACGTCGCTCGCGCCGATCCGGTAGTCGATCGCCTGCTCCGGCAGACGGACAAGCGTCTCGAGGGCAAGCTGCCTGTCACGGGCCGACGAGACGGAAGCGCGCATCGCCGCCTCGTCGAGTTTCTGGAGCCCGCCGCAGCCGGCGACAAACAAGATCAGACAGACCGACGCGGACATCGGGCGTTTTACGAACATCTGCTCTCCTCACACATCGGGCTTCGACGACGGAACGGTCCGGTCATTGACGATTGCCTGAAATCGACCGGTGCCGCGGCGGGGCCCCCGGCCGCGGCCAAGAAAATGCCTCCGTCCCGCTGCACGCAACCCACGACCGTGGGCCGCGGCAAGAATCATGATGCATTGAGCCCCTCCCTGGCAGAGCCGATCCGAAGGAAGAACCACTATGAGATATCAGAGCGAGCTCGGCCATTGCCTTACGGATGGCCGCCGCCGCCGCCACCGCCGCCGCCCGCGATGATCAGGATGAACGTCGTAATCGCGACGGCTCCGATGATGAACGTCGTGAGGCTGGGCATTGCCAACGCCTCTTTCGCATCGCCGGCGGCGTACTTGGCCGGGGGCGGCAGGACCACCACCACCGTGTCCACCTTCGCCTTGCTGCTCACGGTGAATGGCAACATCGCCTGGCCGGCCACGACCAGCTTGTACGTCCCTGCGTCGAGGTCCTTCAGGATGCACATGCCTTTCGCGTCCGCAGTGATTGTGAGCTTCACCTTGCTGCCTTCCTTCACGAGTGTCATCTCGGCGCCGGGAAGGGGCTTGCCGTCGTGGGTTTTCACGCTCACAGACACCGCGCCGGCCTTCAACTCAAGCTCCTGCGCCTTGACGGCCGCCGAGGAGCAAGGAGCCATTAACAACGACACCGCCATCACAACAGCTATAGAATGCTTCATTGCGTCCCTCCTCCAAAGAACTGACAATTCTCACCGGACGGTCCCTCCCGTCCCCTTCGCCGACGAATTAGACCATACAAGCCGGCAAAAGTCAAGAACACTTCAGACGTTCCGGACACGCGCCAAGCCCAGGGCAAGTCAACCTTTTGGCCGGCCGCGCGACAGCGTCCGGGCAACTGAGCGCCGCAGCGCCTCCCAGTCGACCAGTCTCATTCGGGCAAATAGAACAAGAACCACGCCGGCGTACGCCGGGCCCAGCACAACGACGCAGGCCAGATCGCCCCATGCGTGCACCAAGTATCGCTTCGCAACAAAAAGCAACGAGCAGGCGACAGACGCGGCCATAATTCGGGCAAGCGCTCCATAGGGCAGGAGGTCGCGCAGCCGAGTGCCGTAAACCCCTGAAATTACAACTAGATAGAACGGCACTGTCCACAGGTACATCATCAGCACAGTGCCCAACGCCGCGCCGGCGTAGCCCATGTACCCGACGAGCACAATGCTCAGGATCGCGTTCACGACGACGGCGCCCACGCTCGCCGCCAGGACGAGCGGCCCCCGGCCCGCCGCCTTCAGCATCGAACCGAACGTCACGATCCGTATCGGCAGGACGAGCAGATAGAATCTGAACGGCACCGAACTCGCCCTGTAGAACGCGACCTCCCCCGCGGCGCCGCCCACCTTCTTCGGGAAAAGAACCGTCATTATTTCAGGCGCCAAAAAGAACAACATGCACATCGCGGGAAAGATGATCAGAGCGCACTTCGCGGCGCCTCGCCTCCACAAGGCGACCGCCTCGCCGCGCTCACCACCCTTGTAGAACCTCGCAAGGTCCGGCAACAGCACGGCGGCGACCGAGCCCGTCACCATGCTGATGAGCGGGATCTCGATCGCTCCGTTCGCATAGATGGCGAAGTCCTCGTTCGAACACATCGATGCCACGATGAATTTGTCGACCGCCCAGCTTATCGTGCCCATCATGCCGGCGAGCCCGAGCGGCACGCTGTACCTCAACTGCGCCAGCATCCCCGCCGGCGTCACGACCGATTCGCTGTCCCTCGTGCAGCGAAACATCAGCGCCAGCGCCGGAAAAAGCGCAATGGCCGCCGCCGCGATCACGCCGATGACGGCCGCCTCCGTCGTCCGCCACACCACGCACGCCCCGACAACGAGCACGAACGCAAGCAGCCGGCTGAACACGTTGTAGACGGCTAATTCCCACGCGCGGCCGCGGGCCATCAGGCACGCGCTCACCGCGGCCGCGGGCAGCACGAAGAGCGGGTACGGTGCGAGGATCAGCAGCGTGCGCTCGAGCGAGCGATTGCCGAACCGCAATGCCAGCAGGCGGTTGCCCCCGAACAGCAGGAACAGCGAAAAAACCGCCCCCATCAGCGCCAGCAGGATCACGTTCTCGAGCAGCACGCCGCGCGCCCTCTCCCGCTCGTCCGGAAGGAAATAGTAGAGCGCCTGCGGCAGCCCGAGCATCAACAACGGCGCCGCGAACGCGAACGCGAAGAGCGTTTTTCGATACGTCGCATAGTTCTCGGGCGACAGCACGTGCGACAAGACGACGTACGTGACCAGCCCCACGCACGCGCTCAGCGTCTGGCCCGACGCGAGCATCCCGGCCTTGAATGTCCTCGAGTCCGTCGCGCTCAATCCCGGTGCGCTCCGGTCCGTCCGGCGATCCGCCTCGCGGCCCGCGCGATCTCCTCCCTTCCGATTGCCCACGCCGCGCCGATCCCGGCCGCGGCCACCGCCACGAGCATCGCGCCGCGCAGCCCCTCGAAGGCTGCCATCGTCGCAGCGCACGCGGCAAGCGCAAAACACACGCCGTACAGCGCCAGCGCCGCCTGCCGCTGGCTCAAGCCGGCGTCGACGAGCCGGTGATGGATATGCCGGCGGTCGCTGCCCGACAACAGCGGCCGCCCGGCCGACCAGCGCCGGACGATCGCCAGGGCCGTGTCGAGCACCGGCAGGCCGAGCGCGACGAGCGGGATCGCGAGCGCCGCGCCGCCGTCCGCCTTCGTGCTGCCCTGAAGCCCGACACACGCAATCAAGAACCCCAGCAAGTAGCTGCCGCAGTCGCCCAGGAATATCGACGCCGGATGGAAATTCAGGAAGAGGAACCCCAGCGCGGCGCCGGCCAGCGCGGCCGACAGCACGGCTGCACTGCTGTTGCCAAAGATGATGCTCGCCGCGAACACGGCGGCCGCGGCGAACACCGCCACTCCGCCGGCCAGCCCGTCGAGCCCGTCGATGAAGTTCATCGCATTCATGCAGCCCAGGAACCAGAGCAGCGTGACGGGCGCGGCCAGGTACCCCAAGCGGACGGCGCCGCCGAACGGATTGGCCAGCACGGCGGCTCGGTACCCGGCGGCGTACATGGCCGCCGCGACGAGACCCGTCAGTAGAAGCTTCAACCAGGGGCGGAGCCCCGCGACGTCATCCCAGAGACCGATCAGCAGGACGGCCGAAGCTCCGCAGAACATCGGGACGATGACCCTGGCGTGCGGCCAGGCGACGGGGCCGCCCGGCGGCGCCAGCCAGGCAGCCAGGCATACGGACCCGAAAAAGGCAGCGTAGAGGGCGGGGCCGCCGGTCCGCGGCGTCGGACGCTGGAGCTTGCGGACGCCATCGGGCGCGTCAAGGATCCGCAGCTTTCGCCCCGCCCAGCGCGCCGGCATTGCAAGCGCCGCGCTTGCCGCAGTCGAAAGGGCAAATACCACGAGATAATCGATCATGCCCGCACAAGCCTCGTAGGGCTGCTGGGCCGGAGGCGGCGGCGCTCTCCGCGTCAGCAGGACCGGGTCAAAGTTACCGTTGCGAGCGGGCAAAATCAAGCCCGAACCCTGCTCCTCGAGAACGGACCTTACGCCCCGCCAGCGGGAGCGGTGATCTGACGAGGCATATACCTCGTCAGATTAGCGCTCGTGTTCGGTCCGGCCGGGCGGCATCAGAGCAACAAAGTCGGCCGTCAACTGAAAATCGGGGATGACCGAACGGACCTGACTTCGGGCCGTCTGGTCGCTCGGCCCGCCGTCCCCAGGCCCTGCGCCGAGCATCTTGCCCGCGCGATACGGGGGGATCGACTGCCGTGATTTGTGCGGCCCAGAACGGCGACATGTTGCTCCCAGTCAACGCATCAGGCCCGGAAACGTTGCATTTTATAGACGTTTCGGGATCGCTCACGCGCCGTGCGGAGCGATTCCGAGCCCGTTGCGGCCCGTAACTGGTTCGGTCGCCATTACTTCCGGATTGCGCGCGAGAAATTCGCAACTTTTGCGCGGCCGTTGGCACGCAGATTGCTGATAAACAAAGCGTCTTTGACAAAGCGAGTTGTGCTGAGGCCCGACGAGGTGTTCAAGGAAGTCGGGCCGGCGCAACCGCGACCCGGCGAGGCAGACGCCGACGGTTGCTCGAAGTTGTCTCTCGGCGAAGCGTGTCAAGCGGGTCACAACCTGGAGACGTTCGGTTGTGGTAATTTGGTAGGTGATTAGCTCTTTTGGAAAGGAGTGGTAAGATGAAGGCGAGAATGATTTTGGCGGCGTTGATTGTGTGCGGTGCGGTGGTGGCGATGCAGGCTCCTGCCTCGGCAGCTCTCATCACGAACACGTATCTTGTAGGAGACAAGGACGACTTCAACAACGGTGACGGGGACGGCGTGTTCGACCTCGTGCACGGCGACGTCATCCCGCTCCCCTACTGGACGTATCTGACCCCGGAGGCCGGAAACACGGACTACCAGATGTACCCAGCCCTCGCTGCGGTTTTCGACTTCGCCTTCACGGTCGGCCCGCTGGCCGTCGGGGAGACGATCGTGGGCGCCACGTTGCGGGTGGTGACTTGGGACAACGAAGACAACAGCGCGGACTATTACGGCAACCTCCCCGGCGCCTGGGGCACACAGCCCATCAAGGTGCGCCAGGGGGCAACAGAGATCGAACTGGCCGACAAGCTGGCCATCGATCCCGGCCAGAAAATGGTCCACGTTCACGAAATCCCCCTGCCGGCTCTGACGTTGGCCCTGCTCGAGGGCGGTGTCGTGCACGTGACCATCGGAGCGCTTCCCGCTGACCCGGACTGGGACGTGATTATCGTGGATTACGCGGAGTTGGACATCACCTACGACGCCCGGGGCGGCGATCCCGTCTCGGAGACCTCGGCCGCGGCGCTGCTGACCGTCGGCCTGTCCGGACTGATTCGCAGGAAGCGGCGCTAACCGCAAGCACTGAGACCTGAAGAACGGCCTGCCGCCGAAAGGTGGCAGGCCGTTCTTGCGCGTACTCCAACGAGCGCTTGCCCCGCCCGCTCCCCTACTTCACAATCCAGCAGAGAATGTGGGTCCGGAGGAAGGGCATTGCATTGAACAACGTGTACAACGCGGGATGAATCCCGACTACCCGACGCGCAATCGGCGGGGCGAGCGTAACACGCCACCGTTTCACTTTTCCATCGGGGAACAGCTCGCGGACGCGCCGCAACGGCACGCCCCGAACATCCGGGTTCCGCGGATTGCTGTAGACAAAATCGTACCAGAGCACGCCGCCGCCCGGTTTCACAAGTGCCCACATGCGGTCTGCGAGCCTCTTCTGAAACTCATCGTCCAGGATCGAGGTGAACACGGTGGACTGCAATACGATGTCAAACGACTCGTCCGGGAGGTCAAGTTCACAGGCGTCGCCCGTGATGACCTCCGTGGCGGCCGGCAGGAGGTGTCGCGCCTCACGGGCCCGCTCCTCGATCAACTCGTTCCCCACAAGATTCTCCGGCCGAAAGCCCTGAATGAGCAGATGCAGCAGGTTCGTGCCCTTCCCGCAGCCGATTTCGAGCACCCGCTTGTCTCGGACGGGGACAAGCCCCGCACGGCGAAAGATGCCTGCGATCGTCCGCTGCCTCTCCTCGATGATCCTGGAAACGGCGGGGCCCGTCGGGTCGTAGAGAGACGCGAAACACTCCTTCCGCCGTGCATAGCGCTCACGAATGCGATCTGTCTCGCTGGTCACCGGTCGGACCTCTCTTCGAGTTGATTGAGCCAATGCCTGACCAGGGCCGGCCAGGCGCAGTTCTCTTCGACGAACGCTCGGGCATCTCTCCCCATCGCCTCAGCCTGTTCAGGATTGTGTATGAGGAAACGAATCGCATCGGCAAGCGCGTCCGCGTCACCCGGCTTGGTTACAAGACCTGCCCCGGCTTTCTCCACCAATCGAGCTCCTTCGCCCTTGCCGCTGTAGACTACCGGCTTGCCGGAGGCCATGATCGGAAAGATCTTCGACGGGCGGGCGCCTTCGAAAAGCGGGAGGTCTTTCAGGCTGGCGAACCCTGCATAGGCGATCGAGTACATGCGTGCCACGGACTCGAGCGGAACGGGGTCGAGGAAGCGAACGCTGCCGATCCCGCGTGAGCGGACCTCTTCAACGAGCCGCGACTTGTCGGAGCCGCTGCCGAGGAAGACCAGCACCGCGTCCGGCACGTCCGACTGCAGCCGGTCCATTGCGTCGACGGCAACATCCAGCCCTTGGGCAAACCCAAGCGTTCCGGCATAGAGGATGACCTTCCGTCCGTCGAGGCCGAGTTCGCGAGCAAGGGCCTCGTCGCGGCGGCCCGGCTTGAAAAGCTCGGTGTCGACGCCATTGGGCATGAACAGAAGCTTCCGCGCAGGCACGTGTTTGGCGTCCCGGAGGGTGTCACGAATGCCTTCGGTAACGGTGTTGACGAAGGCGGCGCGGCGGTAGGTCCAGGCTTCCAGCCGGTCGGCGACACGGAGGAACAGGCCTTCGCGCACCAGGCCCAGTTCGCGAATCGAGTCGGGCCACAGGTCGGCGACGTTGAAGATCATCGGCACCCCCCAGTATCGCGAGGCGAGCCACGCGGGCACACTGAGGAACAGCGGTGGAGACTCGACGAAAACGTAGTCCGGCTTTTTCGCTCGCATCAGCCCGTACAAGGCGGTTGCCGTGAACGAGCCATAGTTGATCATTCGTTTGACGCCGGCACCCATCGCGGCGTATAGCCACACGCGGTGGACGGGGATTCCGTTCCACTCGTCGCGGCGATAGAACCGGCCGGCGTAATCAGGAAAGATGCTCCCCTGCGGATAGTTCGGCATCGCTGTCACGATCTCGACCTCGTGGCCCAGACTCGCAAGCTCCCGGACCATCGACGATAACCGGGCCTGGGGGGCGCCGATCTCCGGCGGGAAGTACTGCGTCAGCACGAGGAAGCGCACACACCGCCCTCCATCAACGCCTCGGCAATGCGAGCGCCGGCAGCCCCGTCGCCGCAAGGAGTTGCGTCCGCTCCTGCGGCGATCAGATCGGTCTTGAGGCCGGCGGCAGGCGACTGATCACCGCGCGGAACTTGCCGCCGGGGCCTCGGGGGATGTCGTCCGCCTTCTCGAACGTGACATCCACTGGCCCGAGCCGCTCGCGAAGCTTCTCTGCGATGCCCACTTCAGTTTGCTCGCTGTATCCGGCGTCGGGGACTATCCGGATGATGATCCGGCCCAGAGCCTTCTGCTCGACCTGCGCGAGCTTGATGGGCAGTTGTGTCTTGAAAACGAGAGACAGCGCGGCGCTGCCGACGGGACGCCCGTCGGTGGTGTAGAGGACGTCGTCCTTTCTGCCCTCGAGCGATTGCAGGACGGGCATTGAGCGCCCGCACGGGCACTTGTCGTCGCTGAGAGCCGCGCGGTCTCCAGTCTTGTAGCGAATGAGGGGCATGTTGACGTTGACGAATCCGGTGCTCACTATCTCGCCTACTTCTCCGGCCTCGCACCGCTCGCCGAGATCGTTGACGATCTCGACAAGCCCGACGTCAGGCGAGACGTGGAGGTTCCCGCTGTCGCACTCGGACGCGAGGCAGACTATCTCGGCCCCTGAGTAGGTGTCACGCACCGTGCAATTGAAGGCTTCGGCGATGGCCTGTCGGTGCGTGGTGCAGAGCGGCTCGGCGTTGGAGAACGCCGCCTTAAAGGTGAGCTTTCGGTTCGCGCTGATGGCATGCCGCGCCAATTGATAGAGGCAGCTTGCGTAGCCGTACAAGTATGTGACTTGCCTTCTCTCGAGTTCGTCGAGGTAGTAGGGGATGAATTCATCTTTCAGATGATACGCCGACATGTAGAGCTGCCGGAACGGAGCGTTCCACACCCAGAAAGGCGGCCGCGTCCGCGTGACGGGCACGACGAGTTGCCCGCCAAGCATTGCCCAGCGGTCGCCCCATCGCACCCCCGCCCAATTCCTGATTCGTGCCTCGAAGAACGCATACCACAGGCGGCAGGTTGCCTTTGTCCACCACAGGTCGAGCGGGGTGCCGGTCGTGCCCGAGGTGTGTTCGGGGTGGAAGGCGCTCTTTTTCATCCTTTCGTTGAGGAACTCCGAGTTGCGCTCCCTGACGTCTTTCTTCTCGGTGAAGGGGAGCTTCTCGATGTCGCGTACGTTCTCGACTGATTCAACGTCGATCCTGGCCTTGGCCCACGCGTCCCGGTAATAGGGCACACAGCGGGACGCGTGGCGGACAAGCCGCCGCAAGGCCTCACCCTGGAAACGACGCCATTGCTCTGGCTCCCACGCTTCGCGTTCTCTCATCGCCCTGACGAGTTCCGGGGTCTCCTTGCCATACCTGAGGCGGGCCAGCCTGCAGCCGTACAGAGATGCTGCGACGTCTTTGAGCGACGGGGGCAGCATTGTGTAGAGGCGCCGCGCTATGCTCATTCTCTTCCGCCCGTCTTCGGGAAGAACGCTCTGGCCAGTTCGTCACAGATGTGGTCGAAGGTGCACCTCGACACGTATTCGCGCCCGCCGGCGATGATCTTCGCTGTGAGACACTCGTCGGTCAACAGTCTGATGACCGCGTCCGACATCGCCTGCGCGTCCTCACTTGGCACGAGCAGTCCGTTTTCTCCGTCACGGACAAGATCGGCTATACCGCCCACGTCCGTCGCCACCACAGGCACCCCGCTCGCCCACATCTCGAGAACCGTCACAGGCATGTTATCAACCCGGTTCGTGTTCAAGTAGACGTCGCATTCGTCAATAACCGCCGGCACCTTTTCCTTTGGGATCCGGCCCAGGTACCGCACCCCTTCGTAGCCCGGCTGCTTGATGGTGCCCAGCACCTCGGCCAACTCGATGTCGGAAATCCCGCAGAACGTCAAGGACACATCCGGAATGCGTTCACGCAGCCGTCTGTAGACGTCAAGGGCCATGAGCGGATTGTAGATCGGGTGGAAGCACCGCAGCCACAGCAGCTTCGGGCGAGGCGGGATGCGGGGGCGATAGGCATAGTGCGCCAGATCAATGAGGTTGGGGATCACTTGGCAGTCTTTCAGTGGGACAGCCCGCCCCAGCTCTCGCTGAAGGAAAGGGGACGGCGCGATCAGCGCGTCGAACAAACGCAGTGCGAAGGCCGTGAACACAGGTCGTTTGCAGGCAAGCGCCGGAAGGGCTCCCCCGCGAAGGAAACCGACTACGCGCGTCCCCCACATCCTCGCAAAGAGGGCGGACAACGCCGCGTAGCAGAAAGCTCGGCCTGAGTACACTTGCACAACGACCACGTCGTAGCGCCACACCCAGAAAAGCGCGTGCAAGACGATGTGCGCGAAGCGCACAGCGGGGCGCCCGCGGTCGGAGACAAGCGTGACTCTGGCCCCACGGGCAACAAGATGCGGGGCCAGGAGCTTGCCCTGTTGAGGCGCCAATGCCTCGCCGAACGGGCCGAGCATCAATATCCGCTTGTTCGACCAGCTGCCGATGTGTGCACTCCTTGCCCGCAGTTCACGCACCTCCGTCCCCCCTCACCGGCGTGGGCACCCTCGCAGGATGCGTCAGGGCCCTATCGAAGATGTATGTCAGCAGGACCAAGGGGGCAAGGATCTGGAGCATCGTCTTCGTGATCCCAGGCGTGGGCCCGCGGTGCATTATTGTAAGAAGATAGAATCCGAACACGCCATAGACCGCGCTCCAGTAGGCCGCGCTCACGGGCGAAAACGCCCTCCGGATCAACGCCCACACCTTGCCCCACAACAGGCCGATTAAGAAATACTGTATCAGGGGGCCAAACCACCAGAAGTTCACGTACGCTTCCGCGAGCAACGAATAGCCCAGCCCCCGCCCCGGACTCCAGTCGGACATGTTGTCGCGGGCAAAGGCCTCGGAAAGGTCCAGCGGCCGCTCGGGCCACACGAACTTCGGGATCCACAGCAAGGCGTTGTTCAGGTACGTGTGCCCCCACGCCGGCGGCTGGTCGCCGGCGGTCACAACTGCCATGGAGATCATCGGCCCGCGCGGGTCTGACTTGGTCACCCCGAAATAGTAATCGTGCCATGCCTCGGAAAGCGTGTACCCGGACCGATACATCGAGAAGACGGGCGACAGCAACATAAGCGCCACGGCGCACCCGCCGATCCACAAGAGCAGCTTCGGGCTTCGTGACCGCTTCCCGAGGAAATACGCGGCCAGCCCTAGGAGCCCGATGAGGATTGGATCCTTGTCTGAGGAGAAGACGCCCCAAGAGAACACGGGAGTCACAACAATGAGGGCCAGAACCGGACGCGCGCGATGCCGGCAAACCAGCACGGCGGCGGTCAGCGCAGCGGCCATCACGGCATACGTGCGAAGCAGAGAAAAAACGGGGTGCTCATAGGCCGTCTCGTAAGCGCCGGCGTAGGTGGACATCGAGCGAAGCTGCGGCGCAAAACCGAGCACAAGCAGCACGACGGAACCAGCCCCGAGAATCAGCAGGCTCTTCGGAATGCGCCCCGCGGGCCGCGCCGCCGGCGCCGGCCCGTCCGCCGGTTCTTCGCCCTCGAAAGGCACGAACTTCGAGAACCGATACCCCACCAGGAATGCAACGAACGCAAGGAGCCCCATCAAGCTAATCTGCACCTGCTGCGCCGGCGAGAGAAAGACGAGGTCACCGGCCGCCCGGATCTCCTCATCGAACAGGGCCATCTCGATCGGAATGGCCATATAGTAGATGAAAGCCGATACTCCGAAGACCGTAACCGTCGAGTAGTACCCCTCCGAGGGCGCGGTCTGGCGCGCGCAAACAACGAGCACGGCCAGATAAACAATGATGATGATGCAGACCCACGCGCTCATAACATCAATGTTGCCTTACTGAGACGAGTTCTCCTGTTCGGATTGCCGCAACGGGAACAGCCGCTTCTCCAACTCGGAGATCCATTCCACCTTCAACCTCCGCAAAGCGAGGAAATAAGCGCCGGCCAGGACGCACTCGAACACCACAGCCCCGCAGACGAGCAACCACGCGGAGTCCTGTTCTTCGAGGCCCGATTTTACGGCCCACCCGGCCGCGATGCAACCTGCGTTGAGGAGCAGAACCCACACGATGCGGAACTGCCCGGTCCCGGTTCGGAACCGCCGGCGGACATACCAGAACGTTTTCAGGCCCAGCGCCCAGAACCCCGCCGCCGCGCCGGCCGCGAGCCCCCAAAGCCCGGCGCCCGCCACCGACAGCACGAAACAAAGCACCGCCGCAAGCACCAGACTGACCAGTAGGTTCAACGTATTCACCGCCTTCTCCTCAACGGCGTCGATGACCGGCCGGCACATCATGAACGTCGCGTAGGGCAACGTGACCACGGCGAAGATGCGGACGACCGGCACAGCCGGTGCGTATTCGCTCCCGACCCATCCCCACACGATCTGGTCCGACCAGAGCGCCAGATGGAGCATCGCGAACAGCCCGCAATGGAACACGAACGCCAGAAGATTGCCCACGCGCTCCCGGATGAACTCGTCCCGCTTCTCCGCCACCAGCCGCGATACCTTCGGGAGCAACACAACGGTGAACGCCGACAGGCCGCCCTCGACAATCACGAGGAGCGACTGCCCGACCACGAGGTATCCGGACTCCTTGAGCGAGAGAAAGTGGGGAGCCAAGAGCGGCCCGATCACAAACAACCCGTACAGCGCGAAGCTGCCCGGGATTCGCGGAGCACCATACCGAACCAGGGGCGCCAGCGCCGAGCCCACGCGCAGCCCTTCACGCGACGACCGGAACCCGCGGAGCATGTTCGCGCCAAGAGGAAGCAGGACCGCGTAGTACGCGGCCCCCATCACGAACACGATGGGCGCCACCTCCCCCCGCCGCGCCAGGACCGCGCTGGCGACAATCGGACACAACACGACCACGCCCAACTGCCACAGGTTGGCCGTGCCGATCCGCCCGCTGCCGCGATAGAGCGAGAAGGACACCGTGTACAAAGCATACCCCACCAGCATCACGGCCCAGGCCCGGCACACCGGCGCGTACTGCGCCGCCCCGAACACAATCGCGCTCACCTGCGGCGCCAGGCCGGCCGCGACCACTGCGATAAGCGCGCATGGCAAGACAGCCAGAATCAGACCCGCGACAAGAAAACGTAAACGCGACCACTCGTCCTCGGCCTGGGCAACATAGCGGGTGATCGACACGCCCGCGGAAACAGTGGCCAGAGGGATCGCCATCATCGTTACACGCCGGCCCAGAGCGTACACCCCGAACAGCTCCGCCCCAAGCCCTTTCGCGAGCAGCCGCGTAACGACGATCAGTCCAGCAACCGTCAGGGCCGCCGTCGCCTGGGTCAGGATCAGGTCACGGATGAATGTTGTCTGTTTGGCCTCGGCCATAGACAGCCACACCACGCGTCTCAGAACGCCGAAAACACGCCTCCCGCGAGTTCGGCCACAGCCGGCCACCGGAGGAATGCGTACTCTAGCAGGCGCTCACGCGCCGGTCAACCGGCCGGCCGTCAGCGCAGAGAACAGGATGGGCATGATGTGCACGGCCGTGCCGGCCTCACTCGCCCGTGCCCATCCGCCCGGCGAACGGAACCGTGACGCCGGTCCCGTCGAAGGCGCTTACGTATGCCTTGCAGAGCGCGCGGCGGCGTTCGAGGGCCGCGTCGAGCCCGATGGCCCGACACCCCTGCTCAATGGACGAACAGCAATCATACCAAGACCCGCCGGAAACCAGCACGCGCAGGGAACTCATCCGGTCGCCCTCTCCTTCCGGCTACTTGCCCTTGATGATCCACGGGTCGGCACCGATGAGCTCGTTGAAGTGGTCGGGCGGAACCCGCATCTCGTCCGGGCTCTCCTTGTTGTACACGTGGCTGGCGGCCGACACGAGGATCGTGTCCGGCTCGAGGCTCATCCAGCCGTGATAGACGCCGGGTGGCACGACGATGAGTGACGGCGACCGCTCGCTCCCGACGAGCATGTCCACCTGCTCGCGAGTGGGGCTGTCGGGCCGGTCGTCGACCAGCACGAACTTCGCCGCACCCTTCACGATGCAGAACCAGTCGTGGAGCGCCTCGTGCTTGTGAAAAGCGCGAATGACCCGCTCGATGCGGTCGCCGACCAGATACACCTGGCCGAACTGCGGCACGAAGCTGTCGGTCGCGTGGACGATCTCGTACAGGTATCCGCGGTCGTCTTCGTGAACGGTCAGCCGAATCTGCTGCACGTCGTGGATGTTCAACTGATCTCTCCTTTTTCGATCAGGTAGGCTTTGAGGGCGTCGCGCCAGCCGCGCAGCGGCGCCAGGCCGAACTCCTGCAAGCGGTCCGAAGAGAGGACGGAATAGCTCGGCCGCCGCGCCTTCGCAGGAAACTCGTCGGCCGAGACCGGCCGGACGTCGGCCCCGAGGCCGGCGAGATCGAGCGTCGCACAGGCGAGGTCATGCCAGGAGCACGAGCCGGAGTTGACGACGTGGAAGATGCCGGTCGCGCCCCTCTCGAACAGCTCGAGCACGCGCCCCGCCAGGTCGTAGGTATACGTCGGCACCATGAACTGATCGTTGACGACTTTCAGGTCGTCGCCGTCCCGGGCCTTCTTCAGCATCAGCTCGGGGAACGTCCATCCCTTCGCGCTCGTGACGCGGCCGTACAGGCTGCTCGACCGAATGATCAGGTGGCCGTCGGGCCGGGCGGCCCGGACCAGGTGCTCGCCGGCGACCTTCGATGCGCCGTAAATGTTGAGCGGCGCGGCCCGGTCCGCCTCGACGTAGGGCGTCGAGCGCGCCGGCTCGCCGCCGAACACGTAATCCGATGAGAAGAACGCGACCTTCTTGCCCATTTCGGCGGCGACCGAGGCCACGTTGAACGCGCCCGTCGCGTTCACTGCAAACGCCTTCTCGGGGTCATCCTCGCATCCGTTCACGTTGTGGAACGCGGCGAGGTTGATGACGGCGTCGAACGAGAGCGGGCCGAGACAGGCCCGCACCGACTCCCGGTCGCGGACGTCGAGCTCATCGACGTCGAGCCCGATGAACTCATCCCGAACCAGGTGCTTGGCGAACTCCTGCCCTACCTGGCCCTTCGCGCCGATGATGGCGAACCTCACGATGCCCCTCCATCTAAAGCGGCCCGCCGCCCATGTCGGCCAGCCGATTCTGCATGTCCACCAGCAGCTCGAGCCAGCGGATGTTGTAGTAGACCGGCTCGGTCGTATCGACGCCTTCCTCGAGGGCATCCCACATCCGGCCGACGGCGGGGCCGATCGGACGGGTCAGAGGCGAGCCGAAGACCTTCGCGAACTTGTCGCCCGACACGCGATAGCTCCGCACCGTGCCGACCTGTTGGATCTCGATGCCGATGCGGACGCCTTTGGCTGTCTCGAGCGCGCGGCGCACCTCGTAGGCGACCTTCAGCACCTCGTAGTTGTCGGAGAGAACGTTGAACACCTGCCCGCGGACCTCGTCGTCCGGTGCATCGAGCGCCATGCAGTACGCGTCGGCCGCGTCCTCGATGTGAAGCAGCGGCCGCCATATCCTGCCGCCCGCGTGCACCACGAGCTGGCGGTGCTCGAACGCGTCCTTGGTGAACGTGTTCACCACGAGGTCGTACCGCATCCTCGGTGATGAACCAAACACCGTGCCCTTGCGAAGGACGACCGGAGAGAACTTGCCGCCGGCCAACTTCAAGAGCCCCTTCTCGGCGTTGTACTTCGAGGAGGAGTAAGGCGCGCGCGGATCGATGGCCGATTCTTCGTCGCGCACGGCGTTGTCCGCCTGCATCGAGTAATAGACGGAGCAGGACGACGCGAGAACGAAACGGCCGATGCCCGCGGCCTTGGCCTGTTCGGCAAGGCGGATCGTGCCCTCGGTGTTGATGGCCTCGTTCGCCGCGGGATTGTATTCGGCGGTCGGATCGTTCGACAGGCCGGCCAGGTGCACAACGCCGTCGATCCCGTCGAACACGGCGGGGTCGGCGTCGCGGATGTCGCCCGCAACAAGCTCGATCTTGTCCTTCACCGCATCGAGCCCCTGGCCGCCGAAGACGAGCTTGTCGAGAACGCGAACCTCCCGGCCCTGCTCGAGGAGCTTGGGCACGAGCACGCAGCCCACATAGCCCGCGCCGCCCGTCACAAGAACACGCTTCATCATTTCAGCACCTCACTCCTTGACCGGGCCCGCCTCGCGGCAGCCTCATTGTACCGGCCGCGCACGAAGTCGTCGAGCTTCGCCACCTTCATACTGCCAGTTCCTTCTCCTTGAGCAGGGCGACGTATTCGTCGAGGTCATCCGGCACGCCCATTCCGTGCATTGCATGCTCCGGAATGTGGTAGCTGCCGATCCGAAGCCCGTTCCGAATCCCAAATCGGCCCTCCTGGCTTGTCCGTCATCCGCGGCTTCGCGCCTATGTTACCGAACCGTGTCGAGCCGCGTCAAGGCCGCCGCCCGCCGGGGCGGAGCTATCCCAACGAACGAAGCAGCGCCTGGACAACCGCGGCCACGCCCGCCTCGCCCAGCGTGGGAAAGAGCGGCAGCGTCAGCTCCCGGGCGCCGATATCCTCCGTTCTCGGCAGCGGAGCTCCCTGCCCGGCGAACGCCGTCATCGTGTGGACGGGCCGGTAGTGAACGCTCGTCTGGATGCCGGCGTCCCTCATCGCCGTCATCACGGCCGTCCGGTTCGTCCCCGGCGGAAGGACCACGGGCATTATGTGCACGGCCGTGTCGGGCCAGTCGTCCGCGAGCGTCCGGCCGGCGAACGGCACGGTAATGCCGGTGCCTTCGAACGCTGCTGCATAGGCATTGAAGAGCTCGCGGCGGCGTTCGAGGGCTGCGTCGAGCTTCCCGAGTTGCGCGCGGAGCAATGCAGCCCGGATTTCGTCGATGCGGTAGTTGTACCCGTGGAGGAGCACGTCGTACGTGAACGCGTGGCCCTTGTGACGATCGAGCGTGAGGGAGGTCATTCCGTGCGACCGAAGCAGGCGGAGTTTTTCGGCGAGGTCGTCGCGGCCGGTGACGAGCGCGCCGCCCTCGCCGCACGTGATGTTCTTGTTCGAGAAGAAGCTGTAGCATCCGGCGTCGCCGAACGTGCCGCAGTAAGCTCCCCCTCGCTTCGAGAAGACGGCGTGGGCGCAATCTTCGACGAGCTCGAGGCCGTGCTCGTCTGCCATTGAGCCGAGCGCTTCCACGTCACACGGAAAGCCGGCATAGTGCACGGCCATGACGGCCCGCGTGCGCCCGGTGATCCTGGCGCGTGCGTCCTCGGGGTCGATGTTCAGATCGTGCTCGCCCTTGCTCTCGCAGAAAACCGGCGTGGCGCCGGTGTAGCAGACGGCGTTGGCGCTGGCAGCGAATGTGAGCGCGGGACAGAGGACTTCGTCGCCCGGCCCGAGCCCGATGGCCGCGCACGCCATGTGCAGGGCCGCCGTACAGTTCGTGACGACGAAGCAGTGGCGCACGCCGAGGCGCTCGCGCAGCTCGTTCTCGGCCGCCAGCACCTCTTCGCCCATCGTCAGCCAGCCGGCGTCGACGGGGCGCCGGACGGCCGCCAGCTCGTCGGGGCCGAAGTCCGTGTCGAATAAGGGGATTTTCCAGTTCACGTGGCGAGTTATTATAAAGGCGACCGCCTCAGTGAGCGGTCGCGGCTCTTGCCCTGCCCGCGGTCGCGCGGCCCTGCCGCATCTCGGCGGCCGTCGGCTCCGAGGCCGTGCCGGCCGCCTCTTCGGCAGCTACTTCGCTGGCGTTCCCTTTCGGCCCGATGTACTCCATTATGCCCGGCACGACCCGGATGTCAACGCCGTGCGCCCGGCACGCGCGGGTCACGTCACGCGCCGCCGACTCGTCGATTGTGTCCTTGAGCACCATGACGAGCGACGGCTCCCTCGCCTGGATCAGGGCGGCGAGATCCCGGGTGGTGCCGACGACTTCGACGCCGTGCACGCGTCGCGTCCGCTTGTCAGGGTCTGCCGTCACGATCCCGCCGATCTCCACGTGGCCGCTCCCGTTATGCCTCAGTGTGTCGACGAGGTACCCCACCTCGCGCCCGTCGCCCACAAGGAGGACCTCGCCCTGCTGCGCCAGCTCGGCGTCCAAAGCGTCCCCTCGATACTTGCGGCCCCACGCGCAGCGGATCGTCAGGACGAGAAGCAGGAGCATCGAGTAGAAGAGCGCGTTGACGATCACCGCCCCGCGGCTGAAGTGGCGGATGTTCAGGAAGAACACGGCCGTGATGTCGGCGACGAACGTCAGTGCGCAGTGCCTCACGATCGGGCGGACGTGCCCCGTAAGGATGCCGACGAAGCTGAGCGACGCCGGCAGCCGACGGGCCAGGAACGGGAAGAGGATCGCTCGGCTGGCGAACACCACGCCAAGAACGCACAAAAGCTGGAAGCTGTGCCCGACGAAAACACCCGGCCAGACGAACGCGAGCGAGTAGAGCATCGCCACGACGCCCGCGATCCCGGCCGCAATACTCCAGCCGGCGCGTGAGCGCAGCTCCCGGCGCCCGGCCGCGCGGTCGCGCCTCACCGCCGCGAGCGCCCGGTCGCCCAGGTAACTCACGCCGATCAAGACCAGGGCCAGAAGCACGCCGTCCACGACAAAGATCGCCCGGGACAGGGCCCGAAAGTTCAGCAGGATCTGCGCGGCGATCCCGACCACGGTGCCCGCGGCGACGCTGGCGCAGATCCGCATCGCGTCGAACAGGTTGAAGAACGCGTGCACGCTTCGATGGACGGCGAACTGGTGGAAGCAGATCATTCTTGCCGCTGCCATCAGCACGAGGCCGAGTTGAAGGTGCGTGAGTTCGCTCGCCGGGATGCCCCAGTCGAACCGCAGCAGAAACGCCGCCATCAGCGTCAGTTCGCCCAGCGCAACGCACGTCAGCAGGTGGGCAACCTGCCAGCGCCGCGTCCGAACCGTATCTTTCGTGATGGCGCCCGTCAAGCTCACCCACACACAACACGCGATAATCCAGATGTCATAGAAGAGAGACTTCTTCGCAGCGTAGGCCGCGTCCGCCGCCAGCTTGGGCGGCAAGATGTGCTTGACGTAGTACGCCTCGACCTCCTCGCAGTCAGCCGGGAACAGCTCCGACTCGTTCCTGTGCGTGATCTGGTTCGGGCCGAAGATCCCGGGCTTGACCGAGAGGACTTCGTTCCACTGCTCGGTGTACGGCTCGCCCGTGAACCGGGGGATCTCAGGGCGCGGGCCAACAAGCGACATATTGCCGAGGAAGACGTTGATGAGCTGCGGCAGTTCGTCGAGCTTCGTCCGCTCAAGCCAGCTCCCCACCCGCGTCACGCGCGGATCAAACCGTGCGGTGATACCCGGCCCGGCGGACTTGCCGCCATGGAACATTTTCCGGAATTTGAACATCCTGAAGCGGCGCCAGCCCTTGCCAACCCGCTCCTGAAGGAAGAACACCGGGCCCGCCGAGTCGAGCTTGATCAGAACGGCGATGCCGATGAAGAAGAGAGAGGCGAGCAGCAGCAGCGCAACCGAGGCAACGATGTCGAACAAGCGCACGAATCCGGCGCCAAACATCGTCTGTCTGCTTCGCAAGATCAGGGTCACCTCCCGTTCAGCGAACGCGCCCGGCAAGGGTGCGCCCTGCCAAGCGCGTCGGCCGGCCTAAGGAACGCGGACAGTTGGGTTTTTTCTGCGCCACCCATTACGGGTGGCCACCGTGGCCGTGGGTGCCGCCGCCATCACGGAGAATAAGATAAGTGCCGACGCCGACCGCTACGGTCCCGATGATAAAAGTAGTAAGGGTGGGCATCGTCCACGCCTTCTTCGCCTCGCCGGCTGCGTATGTCGGCGGGGGCGGGAGCACCAGTAGCAGCGTGGTCACCTTGCCCTTGTCGCTGACGGTGAACGGAAGCATCGCGCGATCAGCAAGGATCAGCTTGTAGGCTCCCGGCTTCAGGTCCTTCAGCGCGCACTCGCCGTTCTTGTCGGCAACAACGGTGAGCTTCACCTTCCCGTCCGCGCCGAGCAGCTTGACCGTTGCCTTCGGCAGCGGCTCGCCGTCGTGCGTCTTGACGGTCAGCGAGATAGCCCCCGACTTCATCTCCAGCTCCTGAGCCTTGACGGCCGCTGACGCGCACGGTGCGAGAAGCAGCGCCACGGCCAACGAAACCACCACCATGCCTTTCATACCGTACCTCCTTCCAACTTTTCGCCCAAATGTGGGAAGTGTCCACGACACTTCTGCCACCTCAATTACACCCCCCTAAAAACCGCATGTCAATCACTATTACAACACAAGACAGTTTTTTGCATCACATTACACTATATTCTGCCCTCCAACAAGACCGGCCGCGTGTTCGGCCCCAGGAACCGTTCCCGGTTCTCCTCGAAAATCCGCGTCGCATTCTCATAGTCCTCGTGCCGTCCTATGTCCAGCCATATCCCGTCGAATCCCACGGCCCGCACCGGGATGCTCTCGCGGATGGCCTTTGCCATGAGGTCGTCGAATCCGAAGTACTCACCGGCTGGAATATGGCCCAGCATCTCCGGAGCCATTACATACACGCCCATGCTCACCGAGAATGTCTTCACCGGCTTCTCGACAAAGCCGATGATGCGGCTGTCGCCGTCGAGCTCGATCACGCCAAGCGATATCGGCACTTCCTTGGCATAGGTGGCCACGGACATGGGCGCGCCCGACGCGACGTGGCCGTCATAAAACTCTTCGTAGTTTATGTCCGTCAGGAGGTCGCCGTTCATTACAATAAAGGGCTCGGTGAGCCGCTGGACCATGCTCACCGCTCCGATGGTGCCCAGCGGCCTGTCCTCGAGCATATAGTCGATACTAACGCCGAACGCCGAACCATCCCCGAAGAAAGCGCGGATCAGATGGGCCAGATGCCCGACCGTGATCGTGATGTCCTTGAAGCCGTATCGGGCGAGCTGCCTGATCACGATCTCCAGGATCGGCATCTCGCCCACAGGCATCAGCGGCTTCGGCACGACGGTCGTGTAGGGCCGCAGCCGGGAACCAACGCCGCCCGCTTGAATGATAACCCGCATCACGTCATGCCTCACAACTCAGAGCGCATACTCATCAGGTCTGAACAGGCGCGGATGCTCCCGGACAAAGTCGGCGCACCGGCCGATCCCGTCGCGCAGCGGAACGCGCGGCTCCCAGTCAAGAAGCTCCTTCGCTTTCGTGTTGTCGCAGATGAGCGCCATCACCTCGCTCTTCTCCGGGCGGATACGCTTCTCCTCACACACGATCTCGACCTCGCGCCCGGTCACGTCCATCGCCAGCTTCGCAAGCTCGCCGATGGTGACCGCGCTTCCCGTCCCGCAGTTGACAAGCTGCCCCGCCGCCTCCTCGCTCTCGGCGGCGGCGATGAACGCCGCGGCCGTGTCCGAGACGTACGTCAGGTCGCGCTCCGGCTCGAGCGAGCCAAGCCGCAGCGTCTCGCTCCCCGCCAGCAACTCCGAAAGGATCGTCTGTGTGACGGCGCGCGCCGACTGGCGCGGCCCGTACGTGTTGAAAGGCCGCAGCGTCACGACGGGCGTGCCGAACGAGAGGAAAAAACTCTCCGCGATCTTGTCGCCCCCGATCTTGCTCGCCGAGTACGGCGATTGCCCCTGCAGCGCATGTTTCTCGTCGATGGGCCGGTAGAGCGCGGTCCCGTAGCATTCGCTCGTCGAGGTGTGCACGATCCTCGCAACGCCGTTCCGGCGCGCCGCCTCCATCACGTTCAGCGTCCCGCAGACGTTCGTCTCCACGTACGAGGCCGGTGCGATGTAACTGTACGGAATCGCGATGAGGGCGGCTAGATGGAACATGACGTCGATGTCGCGCGCGGCCTCGATCATGAAGAACGGATCGCGCACGTCGCCGGCAATGAACTCGATGGCCTGGTAGATGTCGTCGGGAAGGAACTCGAGGTTGCTGCGGCCGGCGCGGCTGTCGTAGTGCGTCATCGCCCGCACGCTGCACCCGCGCCGCACGAGTTCCTCGGCCAGGTGCGAGCCGATGAAGCCGCCCGCGCCGGTCACGAGAACACGAACCCCGCTATGGCACATCAGCCCCACAGGGGCTACCCTCCCGCGCCAGTGCGCTTGTCGTCGGATTGCGTCGCCCCACCGCGACGCCTTAACGTGCTATTATGTAACGCCGCAAACAGATGTCAACAACTGTTTTTCTGAACTGTTCGTTCGTCAGCGGCCGTCCCCCGGCCGCCAGGGAATGTGGCGCCAGAATACACGCACGGTCGTTTCCCGCCGCAGTTCGCGCGCGAGTTCCGAGATATGCTTCGCCCGCAGTTCCGCCTGCAGCCGCCGGCGGATCGTCTCCTGCGCGTCCTTGAAACTCGGCACTTCGCCGGGCCTCACTTCCTCGAGCCCCAGGAAGTGCAGGCCGGCGTCCGTCTCGAAGACTTCTGTCACGTCGCCCGGCTTTGCCAGTCTGAAGACGCGCTCCGCGAAGACGGGCCCTGAATCACCCTCCTCCATCGGCTCGAGCAGGCCGCCCTTCTTTGCCCACGGCCCCGCGGAACTGTCGCGCGCAAGCTTCGCGAAGTCGGCCCCGCCGAGCACGCGCTCGCGCAGGCGGTTGATCTTCGCCCGCGCCGCTGCGGCGGCCCGCTCCGCGTCCGCACCCTTCGCCGCTCCGGCTGCCCTCGGTCCGCCCTCGACCGTCATCACCCGCGCGACGCGCACCTCGGGGCCTGCCAGCAAATCCTTGTTCTTCTTGTACCACGCCGACACCGCCCCGGGCGCGACGAAGAGCTTCGCCCCAAGCTTCCGAGCCAGCAACCGCTCGATGAGCAGTTGCTCGCGCATCATTCGACGCTCCTGTTCGCCGCCCAGCCCCATGAGGGCAACACGCCGCGCGTAGGCTTCGGCGCCGGCGCCCTTCCGCTGCGCCGCGATCGCCGAAGTCACCTCCGCGTCCAGCACTTGCACCTTCTCCTGTTCCGCCGCCGCCGCCAGCACGCCCCGGTCGATGACGGCGTCCAGCGCGTCCTGCCACGCGCGCGCCCCCGCTCTCTCCGGCTCGACGCCGCGCAGACGAAGCCACCCGGCAAGCTCGCACACGGTCACCGGCCGCCCGGCCACGACCGCCGCCAGCCGGCCCGGGTCCGCGGCCCCGGCCCCGAGCGCACCGCCGCCCAGCATCAGGCAGCATGCGATTCCGCGTGCGACTCCGCCCGTCATTCCTTCACCTCCTGCCGCCATATTGTAGAAGAGCGAGCGAAGCAGTGCAACGGCGGGGACCACTTCAATCCGCTCCGCCGGCCGGCGGCGCCGCGTCGCGCTCCGAGAAACAAATGAATTGACTTTCGCTCACTTCATCCTAGAATTGGAGCATAGGCCCATTGGCGGAAGATATCCGATGGTCGAGATGGAGCTCTCGAAAATAATCATCACCGAGACCGGCGAGTACCAGGTCGTCTGGCTCCGGGAGAAGGGCGGCGAACGCACGTTCCCCATCCTCATCGGCATCTTCGAGGCCGCCGCCATCGACCGCGCGGTCCGCGAGATTCCGACGCCACGCCCGTTCACGCACGACCTGATGGCGAGCATGATCACAGCGCTCGGCGTCACGCTCGAGCGCATCGTCGTCTCCGGACTTCACAGCCACACGTTCTACGCCAAGCTCTTGTTGCAGCGCGACGGCGGCGTTGTCGAGGTCGACTCCCGCCCGTCGGACGCGATCGCCGTCGCCGTGCGCCTCGGCACACCGATCTTCGTCGACGAGGCCGTGCTCGATAACGTGTGCGCCGGCGCCGAGAATCCCGACGCGCCGCAGCCGCCCGACGGGCCCGCCGTCGTCTAGGCTCCCCGCTTCTTGCCTTCGCAACGTATTGACCGAGCGCCGGCCGCGAGAAGCGCTCCGCGATCTGATGGGGAAGATGGAGGTCCCGACCGGATTCGAACCGGTGTACACGGATTTGCAATCCGCTGCCCTGATTCCGTAGAGCCCAACACGCCTTGCGCTTACGATAACCCGGAATCATGTCTTGGCCGTCTGCTTGCCCAAATCGACCCGAAATTGGCCGACCTGGTGTCCGCCTGGCCGACGTTGCCGGAGCCGATCAAGGCGGGCGTTCTGGCGATGGTGAAGGCGGCGAGCGATTCCGCCGATTGCCAATGACACAATTGACAGAATCGACAGAACCGCACACGCGGCGCGACAAGGCCCGATGCATTGCCGAGCCGGGACGGACGGCCCTGGGGCGTCCTGGGGCCGCACAGCGGCGGCACAGGGGCCACGCCGGGGCCTCATACGGCCTGTGCTGGCGGGGCCGCTTGACATGGCCCGCACGCCGCAGGATAATGCAGGCTGAATAGCAGGGGCAACGCATGGAAATCGATCCGCTGATTCTGCGATGCGCTCGGCTCCGCGTCGAGGGCAAGCAATGGCGGGAAGTGGCGGCGGCGCTCGACCGTTCCGTCGAGACGGTCGAGGCGTGGCCGCGCAAGCGGCGGGAGCAATGGCTTCCGGCCTTGCGCCAAGCGGTAGACGAGGCCCTGCCGGAAGCCACGCGCGAAGCGTGGCTCGTGCTACGGGGGCAACTCCGCAGCAAGCACCCGCGAGACAGGCTCAGGGCCGCCGAGGCAATCATGAGGCACGTCCGCGAAGTCCGGGGCAAGTTTCTCAAGCTCGCCGGAGCCGATGCCGGGGGCCTCAAGATCATCATACGCCCGGCCCGCGACCCGGCAGACCAGGCAGACAAGGGGCGCGGATAGTGGGGAAGACCTGTCCTGTATGCGGTGGCGACGTGACCCGGGCGGCGCAGGCTCGATACTGTTCGCCGGAGTGCAAGCGGGCGGCGGCTGACAAGGTGCGGCACGCCAAGAGCACGGCGGACGTGGGGCGCGGCACATGCGAGACGTGCGGGAAGGCGCTCAAGGCGGAGCGGCGGACACGCCGGTTCTGTTCCGATGCCTGTAAGGTGAAAGCCTTCCGGCGGCGACACCCGAAGCCGCCGAAACCGATGGGAAGGCCGAAGGCCGAACGGCGTCCGATGGCCGGGGCAGACGTGCGGCGGATACTTGACGAAATGAGAACCGGCGGACGCTAGCGGAACGCTACATAACCGGTATTATCGGACTATCGGCCCCGTAAGCCTTGATGTGGGCAAGAGATACATAAGCCTATATGTCCACAAGAGATACGCGCGGGCCGCTTTCAGGGGCCAAGATGGGGCACTGACGGGGCAGTGACCAGCGCTGCACGGATACCGTCGGCGAACTGGTACGCAACGGCACGCACGGCCAAGACATACGCCGCGCAGGGGCCGGGTGTGTTCCGTGGAAAGTGTGTCAAAAAGCGTCACAAGGGCCGGAAATGCCCTTGACACGGGCCGCCGGCGTGGTAGGCTCTGCTGAAGGTGAGCGGCAGGCGACAACGAAAGGGGGCGACCGATGCGGATAGTACTGACCGTGGGGGCCATTATCAGTGTGTTCCTTGGGGCGTCGATTCTGGGCAACGCCAAGAGCGCGATACACGAGATCGAAGCCTTCGTGCTGTTCCTTATCGGGGCCGTGCTTTTCTCTGCGGGAGCCATCATCGGCGCGATCGAGCGGGCGGACGATGTCGCGCGGCGTCAAACATGGGCCGGGCGGTCATCACACAGATCGGAAGACGTACTGTGGGAACCAAGCAAGGCAAAGACTCCGCCGGCCATGGACGCTGAGATCGTCAGCCCGCCGCCGGATTCCCCTGAGCCGCTCGTGTTCCATTGCACCGCCTGCGGCGCCAAGCTCCGCGCCGCCGCCGACGACGCCGGCAAACGCGCCAAGTGCCCGACGTGTGGCGCCGTCTGCGTGGTCCGCGGCAGATCGCCCCAGACAGACACGCGGGCCGCGAGCGAGCGTCTGAAGCGAGACGTGGAAGAATTGCTATGAGTGCCCCAGAATTAGGGCGGGAGCGAGGGGCGAATATCTCTGCTACTTATCCGGGCGGATACGCGGAACATAGCTCTGCACGGTATTGCTAGAGCCCGCCGCAGTAACGTACCCATATGTTCCGACATAGACAAGTTCGGGTTCCCGCCCTCGCCTAGCTCGGTGATCTCCCCCACCAAAAGGTATCCCAGTTACCATATTACTCGTATCAATGCCCTTAACATGGAAAACGAATCTTGTATCGGCTGTCTCGTATTCTTTCCGATATCTATTATGCCTGAAACCATAAACACGACTAACAATGTGAGGGGCTTCGCCATCTTTGACAAGCAATTCATAAGGTCCCAAAATTTGGAGGATTTCAGCATTAGTTGAAACCCAGCAACAATCGCCGATGCTCGGAGGGATGCGGCGAATTTGGGAATCGGCATCATAGAGTTCCACGTAAGTACCATCCAATACGCGAATCTGCTTGGGATAACGTTCATATGTATATTCTAACCAGCTCTCATGCGGGGAAAGCGTTTGCGCTGCCTCGGCTTTGGTCTCTGTCTCGGCTTCGATCTCTGCCTTGGGCTGTGTCTCCGGGTCGCGCCCAATCTCCAATTTCGACCACCACATAATTCCAGCGACGACTACGAGCACTGACAGAACTATTATCACACATGCAATCTCGCAACTTGGCAGCGGACGTGATTTGCTTCTCTTGTGCGCGCTAACCGTCATCGTCTTCTCCTCCTCTTGATATGTCTTCTTGAATCATAGCGCGACTATGCAATCTTGTGGCCGTCATCCGAATAGCACGATGAACAGGATTATCAGCACGGGGATTCCGAACACGGCGAGCGTGATCAGGCAGCCAGCGGTCATCAAGAAGTTGGCCGTGGCGTCCATCTTGGCGAGCTTGGCGAGGTCTGCGTTCATCTTGGCGAGGTTCGCGTTATCGTCGCGGGTCTTCTTGGCGCTGGTGCGCCCCCCGTCCTGGGTTCGCCATTCTCGCAAGTCAGGCATTGCTTGGCCCCCTGCCGCTCCGATCATGATGCTAACGGCGCGGGTGCGAGATTGCAAGGGGCAATTCCGCAGTAAAATGGCGGCATAGGGGTTGAGGATGCGGGCGGCGGGGCGTATAATCTCGGGCAACGGGGGGCGCGGCTTGGGCCAGCGTTCCCGGCCAAACGGGGCCGCGCTTCCCCTCCGCATAACAGGGGGCAACATGGCGCGATCCCTCTCAGTGTGAGGTTGTACGAAGCGAGGTACAACATGTCCGGCGAGGAATCGAATCATCCCGACGCGGCGATCATCAAGCGGCTGTCCAAGGCGGCGGGCCGGCTCAAGGCGCTGCGCCCTGAGTTCACGAAGGGGCAGGGACTGTATGAGGAGACCCCAGACGATACGCTGTTCACGAGCAAGGGGCTGGCGGCGTTCACGCGGGCCGTGACCGCGTTCTGTTCGGCGCTCTTGAAGCTGCCCAGCGTGGGGGACCGCCTGGCCGGCGCGCAAGGTTCGGCGGCGGTCTTCAGCTACTATCAGGCGCGGGCGCGCAAGCCGGACAAGAAACTGGCACCGCCGAAAGCTGCGGACCTGATAAGCGCGTTTCGGAAACTCCCCATCACCTGGCACCTGGCGCAGCATGTTGACGCCAGCGCGTGGACCGTGGTCCGCTGGATAGAGGCGGAGCCGAAGCGCCAGGCGGCGGAACAGCGGGGACGTGAGGAGTTGGCGACCGTGCACGACGAGGCAGCGGACGAGAAGGCGTTAGAGACACGCGCCGCGCTGTTCAAAACGGGCGGCAACGTGAAGCAGGCAGCGAAATTGCTTGGTGTATCGCCGAAGACTGTCTACAACAGGGCCAAGCGGTTCCGAATCGACCTCGATAGCTTCAGGCGAAGGCGCAGAGACGACCAACCCGACGTGTGAAGTTCACGTGAACTTCATACGAAGTTCACACCTCATATCCTGCCTCTTGTCATAGTTCCTGAACACGCAACACTTTTCTTCAGCGCCCCACCAATGCTGTAAGCACCTCTCCTGCAATGTGATATAGCGCCCGTGTCGGCTGCCTCAGCGGGCAGTGATTCAATTCGCCCGTGCCGTGGCACGCCGCTTGCTATAGAGCAGATTGAAGCGACGTGGGATGAAAGCTACGGAGGCCTGCACTGTGGCGCGAATGGTCAAGCAAGAACGGCGGCGACGGGCAAGAGAGCGGAACAATGGGTCCGCCATGCAGACCTCTTGTCTGTCGCCGCCTCTTTCATGCGTCGAGGCGTTCAATGAAGAAGTGTAGTGAGAAGGTGTGGTTCTGGCGCGACATGCCGAAGTCGAAAGCATTCCTGGAGCTGTCCGGGAAAGCGCCACACGTGCTGCTGATCTTCCAGACGAAGCTGCAAATGACCAAGCGGAACGACGCGAAGGCGGGTGGCTGGGAGATCGGGAATAATGGCGAGATCGTGTTCACGTACCGCGAGGCCGCGAGCAAGTACGGGATCGACAAGGGCCAGTTCACGCGCGCCCTGGACCAGTTGATCGAGCGGGGCTTCATCGAGATCAGGCGCCGGGGATCGGGACTGCACCGGAGCACGACGCTCTATGCGGTCATCGAAGACTGGCGGCTGTACGGGACGGACAAGTTCACGCCCCGGTCGCGGGAGAAGGACATGCGGGTGCCAGGTTTCTTCGGCGGCGAAGGCGCGTGGTAGTGGTTACTTATAGAAGGCGTACACAAATGGACATGGCAGCCGACTTTCGACGGAATCGGTCAGTAGCCGTTGGGCGGCAAGGGGTTGAATGCGAAAACGGGCATCCTGCCAGCGCGCACAAACGGTCGCTGTCAAGGGCAGGCAGGGCCGAAAACGTGCGTGGTGCCAACGTCTGTTTATGTGCGTTGACAGCGGACATTTGTGAACGCTGCTTCTGAAAGGGGCAAGGAATGAGGACGGTTCAGAGAGGGGTTCTGCGGCGGCGGCGGCGCGAGCCGCACGAGATCATCAAGCCCCCGAGCAAGGCGATCCGTTCGTTCTGTCTTGAGTGCGTCGGCTGGAACGCCGCCGAGGTTGAGCGGTGTTCGGCGCCCGAGTGCCATTTGTGGCCGTACCGGATGGGCGGCGGCAAGCTGGCCGACAAGATGGCCGAACGGGGCTAATCGTTGCTGGTAGGGCGGGAAAAGTGGGGCGCGGAGCACGAGCAGGGCGACAGAACGCGCGAGACGGGCAATCGGACGCTGAGGCCCGGCGGAGCGCATTCGGGCCGGGTTTTGTGGTGAAAAGGACAGTTTTCTTGTGGATGCGACGATGGACACGACGGCCGACACGCCGATGCCAATCTTGATTGACGCGAAGCGGGCGGCTGCGCTGTGCGGCGTGTCGGCTCGGCATTGGGCGACGCTGGATTCCGAAGGGCTGATTCCCGCTCCCGTCCGGCTGGGGCGTCGGGTGCTGTGGCGTCGGGCCGAACTCGGCTCCTGGGTTGCGGCCGGGTGTCCGCCGCGCCTGCGCTGGCAGGAAAAGCAGGAAGAAAGGGCTTGACACTTGGCAAGCAGTGTGGTAAGGTTCTGGCGATGGGCAAGAAACAGAACACGATCACCGAAGGAATCCGGCGGGCGATTCGGGCGTCCGGCCAGAGCCGGTACGCGATTGCGAAGGCAAGCGGGGTGTCGGAAGCGGCGCTCTCGCGGTTCATGTCGGGCAAGCGGGGCCTCACGACGGCGACACTGGACCGGCTGGCCGATGTGTTGGGGCTGGCGGTCGTGGCGCAACGTGGTCGCTCAAGACGAAAGCAGAAAGGGGCGAAATCATGAGACTGTTCAAGCCGAAGTATCGCGGACGTGACGGCAAGAAGCACACGGCGGAAAAGTGGTACGCCGAAATCACTGACCACGTAGGCACGCGGCGGCGGCTCCCCGGATTCCCCGACAAGGCGGCGACGAATCACCTGGGGCAGAAGATCGAGCGGCTTGTCGCGCACAAGGCGACGGGCGAGCCGTTACCGGCGGACCTGACCGCGTGGCTTGAGGGCCTGCCGGCCCGGCTTTACAAGCGGCTTTCGGAAATCGGGCTGCTGGACCGGGCGCGGGCCGGGGTGCTGGCGCCGCTGGCCGCACACCTGGCGGCGTATGAGGCGCACCTGAAGGCGTCGGGCGCGTCGGCCCGGCATATCAAGCTCACCATTGCGCGAGCGCGGCGCGTGATAGAGGGCGGCGGCTTTGCCCGCTGGCCGGACCTGTCGGCGGGGCGGGTGCTGACGTTTCTGGACGGCCTGCGCGGCGACGCCGAGACGGGCAAGGGACTCTCGGCGCAGACGTTCAACCTGTACCTGTCGAGCGTCAAGGCGTTCTGCGCCTGGGCGGTCCGCGACGGGCGGGCGAGCCGTTCGCCGCTTGAACACGCCAAGCCCCTGAACACGCGGACGGACCGCCGGCGGGTGCGGCGGGCGCTGAGCGTCGAGGAAATCGGCGCGCTGCTGGCGACAACGGCGACGGAGCCGGAACGGTTCACGATGGCGGGACCGCGCCGGGCGCTGCTGTACCGGCTCGCAATCGAGACGGGCCTGCGGGCGTCCGAGCTGGATTCACTGACGCGGGCGAACTTCGACCTGTCGGGGGACAGGCCGACGGTCCGGGTTGCGGCGGCGTACAGCAAGCATCGCCGCGATGATGTTGTGCCGTTGCGGTCGGACACGGCGGCGGCCCTGGGCGACGCGGTAGCGGAGATGTTCCCGCAAGATCACCTGTTCGGGATTCACGACAAGGGGGCGGCGATGCTGCGGGCGGACCTGAAAGCGGCGCGGGGCAAGTGGATTGCCGACGCCCCGGCCGCCGCAGAGCGACGCAGACGCCGCGAGAGCGACTTTTTGCGCCCGAAGGATGCATCGGGCCGGGTGCTTGATTTTCACAGCTTGCGGCATACTACGGCTTCACTGTTGGCGGCAAGCGGCGCGCATCCGTCAACGGCTCAGGCGGTGATGCGTCACAGCACGATCACGCTGACGATGGACGCCTACACACACGCCGGGGCGGACGCAGAGCGGGCGGCTGTCGCGGCTCTGCCGGAGTTGCGCGCGACGGGAACGGACGGCGAAAACTGCTTGCCTATCTGCTTGCCCAAGACGGGTGCAAAAGCCTGCAATTCCTTGCAGTCTAATGCACGCTCGGTGATGGCAAGCGAGGCAAGGGGGGAAATCACAGAACGCAGCGAAATGGCCGTTTCAAGCCATTCTGTTGCATCTGGCGGAGAG
>JBDREM010000140.1:0-5963 GCA_043819695.1 Planctomycetota bacterium | reverse complement strand
TCCGTCGCGGAGGACGGCACGGGCGGCTGCGCCTGGGCGGACGCCGCCGTCAGAATCGCCGTAACCAGCAGAACCCGCAGGACCATACGTCGTTGGACGCCCCGCACGGGCGCTCAGCCTTCCACCTAACAATGTAGGCCTTCTGCAGGAGTTGCGCCAGCGGCACGCCGCCCGGTTCCGACCGGGCGGTTCGTGCGGACGTCATCGTGACAGGCCCAGCCTATCGCGCGACGCTCCAGAACGGCACCGGCGCCGCCAAATTGCCGCTCGGTCCTCGCCCGCTGACCGGGTCAAGCCACAAATGGCCGAAGAACCGCGACGTAGCGGCCCGGCTCGCTCGACTCTCCTCACCGACGCGCTGCGCTACTTCGTCAGTTTCTTCGCGCCCACAGGGCTGAGCGCCGACAATGACTGGCCGCTCGTCAAAGGAGCGGGCGATGCCTGTTTTCAGCGCCGCCCCCTGACCGCCGTTGGCATCGCGCCTCACCACGATGGCCCGAGGACTCGCCGCAACCGCCGCGAACACGTCCCGAGACTCCGGCCCGCTGCCGTCGTCGACGACCACGATGGGCTGAACGAGACCGCCGGGATCGTTCAACCCGACATCGCGCACGACGTCGATGAGGGCAGCCGGCGGTCGAAACGCCGGAATGACGAGCGGGATCGAGGCGCACTCGTGCATGGGCCGCTCAGGGCGAACGATGCTACTCGAATGCGGACAGCGCGGCTCGTCTTCGAGACACGGGCGACAAGGCTGGTTGCGTTTTCACATCCATGAATATAGATTTATAGATATGCGACAGGCGTCCACGCTGTACCGTCTGCTCGGCGACGAGGCCCGCCTCCGGTTGCTGCGGGTCCTCGCGAAGGAGCGCCTCAACGTTACCGAGCTTACCGGCGTCCTCGGTCTCGCGCAATCCGGCGTGTCGCGCCACCTGGGCCTGCTCAAGGAGGCCGGCCTCGTGGCCGAAGAGCGCGACGGCGGCTTCAGCTACTACCGTCTGGCGCCCGCGCTGGCAACCCCGGGTCAGCCCGGCGCCGCGGGCCATCTGGCGGCGGCGCTCGGTGCGCAGTTCGACGAGGCGGCCGCCGACCCCGGCGTCCGTGCGGACGACGCGCGCCTGCAGGAAGTGCTCCGGCTCCGAAAGGAGAACTTCGATGCCCACACCGGGCCCGACACGCGCGACGCGCGGCAGCTCGTGCCGGGACGCAGCTGGGCCGCATGGTCCCGCGCCCTCGGCCTGCTCATGCCGCGCGTGACAGTGGCCGACCTGGGCTGCGGCGAGGGGTATCTGGCGATCGAGGCCGCCCACTGGGCGTCCCGCGTCGTCGCCGTCGATCGATCCGACGTCGTGCTCGACCGCGCGCGCGCCTTGGCGCGGCGGCGCCGCGTCGCGAACGTCGTCTGGAGGAAAGGCGAGGTCGAGAAGCTGCCGATCCGGGACGCGACCGTTGACGTGGCGATGCTGTCGCAGGCCCTGCATCACGCCCGCGACCCGGTGCGCGCCGTTGCCGAAGCAGTCCGCATCACGCGCCCCGGGGGCCGCGTGCTCGTGCTGGACCTGCGGATGCACCAGGAAGAATGGGTCCGCGCCAAGCTCGGCGACCGCCGGCTCGGGTTCGCAGACGATGATCTGAGGAAGATGCTGTCCGCGGCCGGTCTGATAGACGTGAAGGTCGGGGTCGGCTCCCGCAAGGCGGGCGATCCGTTCACCGTACTGATCGCCAGCGGCACAAAAGCAAAGGCAACCACGAAGGCACGAAACAAGACGCTAAAGGCGTAACTATGAACCCGGATGTCCTGAAAGAACTCGACGGTCTGCTTGCAGAACGGATCCTCGTCCTCGACGGCGCGGCGGGGACGATGATCCAGCGGCACAAGCTGACGGAAGCGGACTTCCGCGGCGAGCGGTTCGCGAGCCACCCGCGCGACCTGAAGGGCAACAACGACCTGCTCGTGCTGACGCGGCCCGACGTCGTCGCCCGGATCCACCGGCAGTTCCTCGAAGCCGGCAGCGACCTGATTGAAACCAACACGTTCAGCAGCACCGCGATTGCGCAGGCCGACTACGCGCTCGAGTCGCGCGTGTACGAGCTGAACCTCGAGGGCGCGCGCCTCGCCCGCGCGGCGGCCGACGAGTGGACGGCCCGCACGCCGGACCGGCCACGCTTTGTCGCCGGGTCGATGGGGCCGACCAACCGCATCCTGTCGCTCTCGCCCGACGTCAACAACCCTGCGTTCCGCGCGATGACCTTCGACCAGCTGTCGGCGGCCTACAAGGATCAGGTGCGCGGCCTCATCGACGGCGGCAGCGATCTGATTCTGCTCGAGACGATCGTCGACACGCTGAACGCCAAGGCCGGCATCGTCGCGATTGAGGAAGTGTTCGAGGAGAAGGGCGTCCGGCTGCCGCTGATGATTTCAGTGACGATCTCGGACCGCAGCGGCCGGATGCTGGCGGGGCAGACGATCGATGCGTTCTGGGTGTCGATCGCGCACGCCAGGCCGTTCAGCGTCGGCATCAACTGCGGGCTCGGCGCGCGCGACATGCGCGCGTATCTGGCCGAGCTGGCGCGCATCGCCGACTGCTACGTCAGCTGCTACCCGAACGCGGGCCTGCCCAACGCCTTCGGCGAGTACGACGAGCAGCCGCAGGACACCGGGTCCTATCTTCGCGAGTTCGTCTCCGCCGGCTTCGTCAACATCGTCGGGGGCTGTTGCGGGACGACGCCGGAACACATCGCGGCCATCGCGAAGGGCGTGGAAGGGCTGCGACCGCGGGTCAGGCCGCAGTTCGGGCCGCAGGCCTCAGGCCTCGGGCCTCAGGGCGGGCCTCAGGGGGCAGGCGGCGGCGCTGAGGCCGGAAGCCCGAGGCCGAAGGCCGGCCACGTCACGCAGTTCGCCGGCCTCGAAACGTTGTCGATCCGGGCCGACTCGAACTTCCAGATGATCGGCGAGCGGACCAACGTCACCGGATCGGCGCGGTTCGCGCGGCTCATCAAGGCGGGGCAGTACGCGGAGGCGACCCGCGTGGCGCTCGACCAGGTGCGCGGCGGCGCAAACCTGATCGACATCAACATGGACGAGGGGATGCTCGACTCGGAAGGCGCGATGACCGAGTTCCTGAACTACATCGCCACCGAGCCGGACATCGCGCGCGTGCCGTTCATGATCGACAGCTCGAAGTGGTCGGTGATCGTCGCCGGTCTGAAGTGCGTGCAGGGGAAGCCGGTCGTCAACTCGATCAGCCTCAAGGAAGGCGAGGCCGAATTCCTGCAGAAGGCCGCCGTCGTCCGCCGTTTCGGCGCGGGCGCGGTGGTGATGGCGTTCGACGAACAGGGGCAGGCCGACACGGTCGAGCGGAAGGTCGCGATCTGCTCGCGCGCCTACGCGCTGCTCACCGAACGCGCCGGCTTCGATCCGTCCGACATCATCTTCGACCCGAACGTCCTCGCCATTGCGACGGGCCTCGAGGAACACAACGCGTACGCCGTCAACTTCATCGAGGCGACGCGGCTGATCAAGGCGGCATGCCCGGGCGTCAAGGTCAGCGGCGGCATCAGCAACCTCTCGTTCTCGTTCCGCGGCAACGACCTCGTCCGCGAAGCGATCCATTCCGCGTTCCTGTACCACGCCATCAACGCCGGCCTCGACATGGGCATCGTGAACGCCGGTCAGCTGGCGGTGTACGCGGACATCCCGAAGGACCTGCTCGAGCGCGTCGAGGACATCATCTTCAACCGGCGGCCCGATGCCACCGAGCGCCTCGTGGAACTGGCGGCCACGGTAACCGGCGGTGCGACCAGACGCGGGCAGGATCTCGGGTGGCGCGACGCGGCCGTCGAAGCCCGGCTGTCGCACGCCCTCGTGCATGGCGTGGTCGACTTCGTCGAAGAGGACGTCGAGGAGGCACGGCAGAAGTACCCGCGGCCGCTCGACATCATCGAGGGCCCGTTGATGGACGGCATGAAGGTCGTCGGCGGGCTCTTCGGGTCGGGCAAGATGTTCCTGCCCCAGGTCGTGAAGAGCGCGCGCGTCATGAAGAAGGCCGTGGCCTACCTCGAGCCGTTCATGGAAGCCGAACGCGCGGCGCGGATGGCGGCGGGCGGCGTCGCCGAAACGGCGTCGCAGGGCAAGATCGTTCTCGCCACGGTGAAAGGCGACGTGCACGATATCGGCAAGAACATCGTGAGCGTCGTCCTCGGCTGCAACAGTTACGACGTGGTGGATCTGGGCGTGATGGTGCCGTGCGACAAGATCCTGCAGGCCGCCATCGACGAAAAGGCCGACATCGTGGGGCTGAGCGGCCTCATCACGCCGTCGCTCGACGAGATGGTCTTCGTGGCCCGGGAAATGACGCGCCGCAGCCTCCGGATCCCGCTGATCATCGGCGGAGCCACCACGAGCCGGCAGCACACGGCGGTGAAGATCGCACCGGAGTACGGACAAGCCACCGTCCACGTGCTCGATGCGTCGCGCGTCGTCGACGTGGTGTCGAGCCTGACGAGCGACGACCGGAGGCCCGCGTTCGTGCGGGAGAATCTGGAGAAGCAGGCGAAGCTGCGCGAGCAGCATCAGGCGCGCAGGGAGCGGCCCCTCCTCTCATACGATGCGGCGCTGGCAAATCGGCCGAAGGTGGACTGGGCGCGCGAGCCGATCCCTGAGCCGTCGTTTATCGGCCGGCGGGTGCTCGACAACGTGCCGCTCGAGACGCTGGTGCCCTGCATCGACTGGACATATTTCTTCTCCGCGTGGGAACTCAAGGGCCGTTTTCCGGCGATTCTCGAGCACCCGAAGTACGGGCAGGCGGCGCGCGATCTGTATGCGAGCGGCCAGGAGCTCCTTGGGCGCATCGTCCGCGACAAACTGCTGAGCGCGAGCGGCGTCTATGGATTCTGGCCGGCGGCCGGCGAAGGCGACGACATCGTCTTGTACCGGGATCGCGAGCAGACGGGCGAGGTCGCGCGCTTCAATTTCCTCCGGCAGCAGGAGGCGATCGCCGACGGGAAGCCGAACCTGTCGCTCGCCGATTTCGTGGCGCCGCGGCCCGTGACGGGCGGGCAGACCGACTATCTCGGCGCGTTTGCCGTTACCGCGGGGCTGGGAGCGGACGCGCTGGCCCGGCGCTTCGAGGCGGACCACAACGGTTACGACGCCATTCTGGTGAAGGCGCTCGCGGATCGCCTGGTTGAAGCCTTCGCGGCCTATCTGCACCAGGTGGCCAGGGGGGACTGGGGCATCGGCGAAGGCGGGACGCCCCAGCAGGTGCTCGACGAGAGCCATCGCGGCATCCGGCCGGCCTTCGGGTACCCGGCGTGCCCGGACCACAGCGAGAAGTTCAAGCTCTTCGAACTGCTTGGTGCGGGCGAGATCGGGATGGCGTTGACCGAAAGCGCGGCGATGACCCCGGCGGCCAGCGTGAGCGGGTTGTACTTTGCGAGCCCGCGGGCGAGCTATTTCACCGTTGGGCGCCTCGGCGCCGATCAGATGTCGAGCTACGCGCGACGCAAAGGCCGGTCGATGGCGCAAGTCGAACGCTGGCTGACGTCGAATCTGGCGTACTAAGTGTCACTCGAGTACTCCATATCATGTACTGAATGCCCATAAAGTACACGACTCATGTACTGAATGCTTATAAAGTACACGACGGTTGGACTTCTGGCTGACACTGTGGTAGGGTACAAACTTGACGGGCGTATCTCCGGCCTGAGTCTGCACGTAAGTGGTTGAAAATGAATAACTTAACAACTCCTTCACAGTTTCTTTCGCGCCGCCGAACCGCTGTGCAGATCGGCGCGATTGCGCTGCTCGTCGCGGTGGCGGGTTCTGTCGTCGCGCCGAGCGCGTTTGCGGCCGGTCCGAAGCGATTCGCGAAGCTCGACGACGAGTTGAATCGCCGCGCGGCGAGCGCGCCGTCTGCGCAGACGACGAGCGTGATCGTTCGCTTCGAGGCGAACCAGCT
>JBDREM010000139.1:0-4453 GCA_043819695.1 Planctomycetota bacterium | reverse complement strand
TACTCCTAATCCTAATCGCTGTTTCGTAAGTGCCGCTGCCGAGTAGGATTACGATTATGATTAGGATTAGGACAAAGAAGCCGTCGGGCCGCCCGTTCTCTCTGGCGGCGGATGATCGGGCTTAAGTTAGTGCCATTGGTGGCAGTCACCGTTTCTCGCGCCGGTCTACCAGGCAGGCAGGTGCGGGCGACGGTTCTGGCGGCGGTGCTACTGGCCGCGGCGTCCTTTGCCGAGGCGGCCGGCCCGGCGCTCAACCAGCCGCTCGAGTGCATGAAGAAGTACACGAGGTCCGGAGGTCCGTGCCAGGCACGGAGCGAAAAAACGGAACTGATTGTGTCGCAATCAGTTAGAGAGGCGGTCGGTGCTCGGCGCGGAACTTGCCCGCTCGGGGCCATCATTCATCGTAGTCCGGATACTGAGGCGGGGACTCGCCGTGCTTCTCGATGATGCGGGGATACTGGCCCTTCTCGCGCGGCGCGTCGGTGTGCTCGACCGTGATTTCGTGCCACCAGTCGTCGCCGAAGTCGAACAGATAGTAGAACTTCTGCTTCGGATCGAGGCGCAGCCGGTCCATTCGTGCCTTCGCTGCGTTCGGAGCGGGCTCGTCGCCGAACAGCTCGGCGAGGGGGCTTGGATTCTCGGCACCGAAAGGACACGTGACCTCGGGGGAGTCCATGATCTTCCGAAGACTGGTCGTGGGCTTGTCAGGAAAGAAGAAGGAGTACATGTGCGGATCGTCCCGGTCGAACGCGTCGAAGATCGCCTCGTGGAGGTCGTCGAGCGTCTGGCTCCCCTGAATCGCGATTCGGCGCCAGATTTTCTTGGCTCCGCAGAGAGCCACCTTCAGCACAAACACATCGTTAGCCATTGGGTATCTCCCTATTCCATGATGCCCAGGTCCCGCACGGTGAAGATGGGCGTGAAGTTGCAGCCGCGCTCGGCGAATGCGTTGGCCGCGCCGGCAAGCCGGTCGACCATCGCGATGACGCGGACGACTTCGCCGCCGAGCTCCTGGACGGCGTCGATGGCGCGTAGTGTGCTGCCGCCGCTGGTCACGACGTCCTCGACCATGAGGACATTGTTGCCCGCGGCCAGATTTCCCTCGACGAGCCTGGCCGTCCCGTGGTCCTTCCTTTCCTTGCGGCAGATGAAGCCGTTGAGCTTGCGGCCGTTGGCGTCGGCGAGCGCGAGCACGGCTCCGATGATGGGGTCGGCGCCCATTGTCATGCCGCCGACGGCGTCGATCTCGTCGCCCTTGATCATCGCAAGGATGACGCGGGCGAGGACGTGGACGCCGTCCGACGAAAGCGTGAGCAGGCGGCCGTCGATGTAGTAGTTGCTCTTGGCGCCCGAGGCGAGGGTAAAGTCGCCCGTCTTGAAGGCGTCGCGCTTGATCAGTTCGAGCAGCTTCGCCTTGTCCGCTTCGAGATTACTCATCGGCTTTCTCCGGGCATGTGTGGACAAGTGCGATTGTAGCCGGCGACGAGAAGAAGTCAACGGCCGCTGAAGGTCGACGGCCGTTGCTTTTTCGCAACATTGCCGGTGTGCAATGTCCCCAAAACCACATTGGCCACGGCGCCCGAGAGGTCGCGACGGACGTAACCTACTGTGGCCGAGGTAGATGCAGAAATTCGCCGAAATGTCGGCGGTTTGGCACGCGGTTTGCTGCGTGCGATGTAGTTTACGAGGTCGGCCCCGACACCGGGCGGGCACTTGGCAATGGGTTCATATTTGAGGGCGCCATGATCGCAGCTTTGTCGTGCGACGCGGATCACGGCCCTGTTTCAGGGAGGCGTGCGATGAAGATCAAAATTGCAGCGGCCGCGGCGATCACCTGCCTGCTTGGCCAGGCCGCGTTGGCCTACAATCCGCCGTTCGATCCGAACAGTCCCGGCGGATACCGGCACGAGGGCGGGATCACGTTCACGCTCGACTACTTCTACAACCCGAGCGACGGCTATTACTGGGGCGACGCGAATGCGGCGGCGTTCGAGATCTGGGAGCTTGGCGCCCGGATCAAGGACGGCAAGCTCGAGTTCAGCATGTGGACGGACCTGCCGGAGGCGGGCGCCGAGGCGCCCGACTCGTACAGCGGCGGCCAGAACGTGAACCAGAGCCCCGGCGACCTGTGGATCACGGTCGGCTCGCGGAATCCGTTCAGCACGGATCCGAACGTGAAGCGTCACGCGATCGCGCTCACCGACCACGCGAACGTCGTCCCGCAGAAATACGCGGGCGTCTGGCCCGCTGTCACGAAGGGGCGGCTCTACACGGACGCCGTTGCCGCCTTGGGCTCGTACGAAGAATATCAGGAGTTCATGGAATCGAACGATTGGTGGTACTACCCCAACGACCAGGACGGGCAGAACGACAAGAACAGTTACATGTCGCTGATTATGGGCTTCGGCGAGGAGGTCGCCGGCAGCAGCTCGGCGACGTGGACGCAGGAGGACTACTGGGACGATGACGCGGGCGACTGGGCGGTTGCCTGGCGCATCACGGGATACGTTGAGCTCGACGAGATCGGGCTGGCCGACCCGGCGACGTGGATGAACTTCTCGCTGTTCGTGTCGTCCGAGTGCGGCAACGACGGCGCCGTGCACACGCCCATTCCGGAGCCGGGCGTGCTGATCCTGCTGGCCGCGGGCATCGGGCTGGCGCGAAGAAAGCGCCGGCGGTAGCGCCGACTGTTGCAGGAGTTCCCTCAGAATTGGTGAGGCGGACATTCTTGTCCGTCACGCCCGGCGAGGTTGCCAATACGCGGACGGCTGATTGGTGTGCCAATCAGCTTGCAGTTTGGCTGATGCTCTGCATCAGCCCCGCGAAACTGCCGTCCGCCCTCACCGGTCCATGTTCACCCGGTTCGCCCGCCGATGCTCTTCCCGCCTGATGCCTTTTCTCGAGCGCGGAACGGCATAGCAAGAACGGCCTACGCCGCCCCGTAGACGGCGGCGTCGCCGAGCTGTTCCTCGATGCGGAGAAGCTGGTTGTACTTGCAGACGCGGTCTGTCCGGCAGGCGGAGCCGGTCTTGATCTGGCCGGCGTTGGTTGCGACGACGATGTCGGCGATGGTCGTGTCTTCGGTCTCGCCGGAGCGGTGGCTGACGACGGCGGTGTAGCCGGCCTTGTGCGCCATCTCGATCGCGTCGAGCGTCTCGGTCAGCGTGCCGATCTGGTTGACCTTGATGAGGATCGAGTTGGCGATGCCCTTCTCGATGCCCTTCTTGAGCCGGTCGGTGTTGGTGACGAAAAGGTCGTCGCCGACGATCTGGATCTTGCCGCCGAGCTTGTCGGTCAGCGTTTTCCAGCCGTCCCAGTCGTCCTCGGCCAGGCCGTCCTCGATCGACTTGATCGGGTAGCGGTTGCAGAGGTCGGCGTAGTACGCGACCATTTCGGCGGAGTTCATGTGTTTGTTCTCGGCAGCGAAGATGTACTTCCCGTCGTGCTTGAGGCCGTGGCCCTTGGCGTCCTGACCGTAGAACTCGCTCGCTGCGGGATCGAGGCATATGTTGAGATCCTTGCCCGGCTCATATCCTGCCTTTCGGATGGCCTCGATGATGATCCGGATGGCTTCTTCATTGCCGAGGTTGGGCGCGAAGCCGCCCTCGTCGCCGACGGAGATGCTCATGTTGCGGCTCTTGAGCACGGCCTTGAGTGCGTGGAAGACCTCGGCGCCCATCCGCAGGCCCTCGCGGAAGCTCGCGGCGCCGTCGGGCGAGATCATGAACTCCTGCAGGTCGACGTTGTTGTCGGCGTGCTTGCCGCCGTTGAGGATGTTCATCATCGGCACGGGCAGGACGTGCGCGTTGGCGCCGCCGATGTAGCGGTAGAGCGGCATGCCGAAGGCGTCGGCCGCGGCCCTCGCGGCGGCGAGCGAGACGCCGAGGACGGCGTTCGCGCCCAGGTTCGCCTTGTTCGGCGTGCCGTCGAGGTCGATCATCAGCTTGTCGAGCCCGACCTGGTCGGCGGCGTCGAACCCAAGCGCCTCGGGCGCGATGACCTCGTTGACGTTCTTGACGGCGTTGAGGACGCCCTTGCCGAGGAAGCGCGACTTGTCGCCGTCGCGCAGCTCGACGGCCTCGTGCTGACCGGTTGACGCGCCGGAGGGTACGGCGGCACGTCCGGTCGCGCCGCACTCGAGCGCGATGTCCACCTCGACCGTCGGGTTGCCCCGCGAGTCGAGGATCTCGCGCGCGTTGATAACCGTAATTGTTGTCATGACAGCCTCCCGTGAAAAGGAACTGGGTGTGTTTTGTCCAAAGCGGCCCGCATTATAGCCGCGCCGCCGGCGTTGGGCAAGGGCGCGCATTGACGAGCCATTTGCGTTGTGCGTGTCGAGGGCATCCTGCCCTCGCGTGTCGCGGCCATCTTGGCCGCGATGAGGTCGTTTTCGAGGCCGGGACGGCCTCGAGACACGAAGGCGAGACGCCGCGGACATTCTTGTCCGACGACA
>JBDREM010000138.1:0-7354 GCA_043819695.1 Planctomycetota bacterium | reverse complement strand
CGATGAACCCAATTTCTGACGACGGATTGGCCTTTTTGGCGGCCGTTCTTTGCAGGGGCGATGTGACCCCAGCAACGGAATCGATTCAACGTCAAGCACTTATATAGCTCCTCTGGGTGAGATAGTTGCGGGACACGAGGCCACCTTCCGGCCCCCGTTAACCCCGCCGGCCAGAAATCCCCCCGACTTTCTCATTTTCCTGCCGAAATCGACATGGCCTTAGGGCTCTGGGGACAATATGCGTACTTGCGACTGAGCTAAATGTACTGCCCCGAGCCCCCCGAGATCTGGGACAACAATTCTGTACTAGCCCGACAGGTCCTTCTTCGCTCGCCAAAGGAAATAGAGCGGGTTCCTCTTTACCTTTAGCTTCTCGATGAGGCCGTGGGCCAAAGCGATGGCGCCGCTGGCAGCCGCTGGAATGGCGGCCGTTGTGGCGCTCACCCATGAAAACGGCTGAGTCAAGAGTAGTGCTGTCCCAGCCAAGGCAGAGATGACAAATGTGGTCGGCACCTTCAATTTCAGCCCAACTCTCGCGGCGTCGAGTTCCCTTTCAATATCTTTCATCGGGCGAACAAGCTCTGCCTCGACAATAGATCGTGCGTCTTGCGCGAAATTGCTGCTTGGCGGCAGTTCTTGCAACGCCTTCGCCACGTCGCGAACTAGATGAACACTTCTCGCGAATGGGCCGCTATGCTTTGCCCGAAACTGTAGAACCCTGTCCGCGGAATCAGATTGTATTTGCAGAATCTCTAATGCGAGCATTGCTGGCGCAAGCCAAGATGACTGTTGGCGGATCGTCTCTGCCTCTCGGCCAGACTCGACGACCAACATCTGGTTCGTGAGGCTGTCAGCCGATGTGAGCCGGTCGCCGGTCCAAAGAGAGGCCATCGCCAGTTTCGAAGTATATACGAGTATTGCGTCCCCCACAATTTGGGTGACGGAATTCCGCCACTTGGGGTCCTTGATTGCCTTCTCGAATCCAGTGTACACGCTTGGTGTCTTTGGTCCAAAGTCAGCGTTGTCCAAGCGAAAACTGGCGAACTCCCCCGCCGTGAGCTTTTCGTCGAGTTCCTTCGCAGCGTTCATCTGGGCGAATCTGAACTGGCCGCCCCAATGATAAGCTGTCGTTGGCACGTCGAAGACCTGCTCATCAGCAGTGATTATGGCCGGCTGGTTGGGTACTTGCACCGCACCGTGCTGAAGCCACGGACGCAGTTCCTTTTCGTCGTCCAGAATCTTTGCTGTGCGCTCCGCTGCACTTTCGTGAATGCCGCAGTATCTTGGACCAAGAACCAAGGTCAGAAAATCTGCACGAAGCCACATGGCATTGGCAGCGATCGTACTGAGGGCACCATGGAAACCTTTTACCCATCCATGCAAGTCTTCAGGGACTGGCGCGAGCATTGTTAGTGGGTCCGGAGCTATGACACGTTGCGCCAGTAACAAATGCCTCGCGACAAAGGAGGGCACCGCGAGACTGGGAAGATCCAAGTAGACCCAGAACTCCGACTCTGGCTGTTGGGCGTCCCTAACCAGTTCGGGCAGGGCCTCCCCGTGCAAAGCCACGTAAAGGTCCAGCACCTTTCTTAGGCCTGATGCATTCCAGCGCTGTAACAGCACCCCTTCGTTGGGTACTGGAAGTAATTCTCGTTGGCGCAGGAACGAGAGCAGCTTGCTACCGACTGAACTCATACCGATCTTTCTCCCTACATGGCCATTCGGAGCCTTTCAGAACGGCCAACTACTGATCGTCACTTCCCTATCCCCGCCCACGCCTGGTGCGCGCCGCGCTGCCCCTGCGGCCCTTGGGTGCGTCTCACGGCGGCGGCACCTCGGCCTGGGCAGCCAGTGGCTCGAATAGCCCGTCATCGAGGCGACCGAAATGGTCAGCGGCTATTCGCAGTTCCCGGCTCAGACCGCGGGACACGAACCAGACACAGACTAGCCGACCTTCAGACTGCACCGCCTTGACCAGGGGCACGTAGTCTTTGTCGCCTGCCACAAGGACGCCAATGTCGTAGTGGCCCTTTTGGCCATGATGAAGCATGTCGACGGTAAGGGCTACGTCGACGCACTTCGACTTGGCATCCTTGGCCTTCTTGAATACGCGGGGAGCCGCTATGCCCCAAGCCTTGAGGGTGTCGACCGTACTTTTGATGTCCTCGTGAGAACCCGACATGGCGGTGTAGTAGTGCAGGCGCAGGATGTCGAGGCGCCGCATGGGCCCGGCGAGGTCCGGAGTCCACACTGCGATGTCGGGTATGATCGTCACACCCACCTGTTTCTTGCGTCCGCTCGTGAGCATCCTCCCTGTCTGGATCGCCAGGTTCTCACCATCAACAAAGATCATGACCTTGTAGTTGTCACTATAAAGCGCGGGGAACAGTGTGCGGACGGATATATTCACTGTCTGCCTTTGCCTCCCGGAAAGAGATGGCAGGATCATAGCGCCGGGCCACTGCCGGTGCAAGCCCTGCCGCGAAAGAATCGACGCTCAGTAGAGGCCGCTCTTCGGGCCGCTTGCCGCCGCACTGAAAAGAACGGATTCCGGCGCTCCGCGGGAGTTCAAATGTGGGGATTCGGGGCGGGATTCGTCTAAGGAACTCTAACAAAACAGTGGGGCGGACATTGAGCCAGTTGCCCTGGCAACTAGCCGTCCGCCGTCGGGCAGCTCCGCCCGCACATGCAATCTCAATGAAGGCCGCTGGCACTCCGGCGGACAGAAATGTCCGCCCGCACCATACAGGGGCCTCGGTCGCTGGCGGAACGGGCTTCCTCTCGTTGCTTTCGCAACCTTTGCGAACGGCAAGAGGACAGGTCTGAGACCTGCCCCTACGTGCCGTGCCCTCGTCGTATTATCGTTGTGCGTGGGCACGGCAGGCCGTGCCCCTACACAGACCAGACGTTCTTCGCAACGGTCACCGCCACTTCCTCCGGCCACTCGCGGAACGTGCTCGACCTCACCACACGGGCTTTGGAACGGTTACGGCCGCTGGCGAACGTTGACACCCGCCACCCCCCGCTGATATAATTCGCCGCCTCAATGGCCTTTACAGTCTCGGAGGGGCGACCGCAGCGATCATGCCCAAAACGTTCACGGGCGGTATCCATCCGCCCGACCGCAAGGAGCTGGCCAAAGATAAACCTATCGAACGGCTGCCCGCTCCGCCGGAGCTGATCCTCTACCTGTCGCAACACATCGGGGCGCCCGCCGCGGCCGTCGTCGAGAAGGGCGACGCGGTCAAGAAGGGCCAGGTGATCGGCGAGGCCCGCGGGTTCGTGTCCGCCGTCATCCACTCGCCGGTGTCGGGCAAGGTGAAGGCGGTCGAGCCGCGGCCGCACCCGCTCGGGCAGAAGGCCCCGGCCGTCATCATCGAGAACGACGGCAATGACGAATGGCTCGACGGCGCGAACGAGGAGCGCGACACGGCCGGGATGGCGGGCGGCGATATCCGCGAGGAGATTCGGAAGGCCGGCATCGTCGGCATGGGCGGCGCAACGTTCCCGACGCACGTCAAGCTCAGCCCGATGGACGGCAAGCCCATCACCGACCTCGTCATCAATTGCGCCGAGTGCGAGCCGTATCTCACCTGCGACTACCGGCAGATGCTCGAGCAGGCCGGGGAGATCGTCGGCGGGCTCGAGCTGCTGATGAAGGCGACGGCCGCGCCCAAGGGCTGGATCGCGGTCGAGAGCAACAAGCCCGACGCATACGAGGCGCTCGAGGCCGCGGCTGCGGCGGCGGGCGAAGGCGCCATCTCCGTCGAGCTGCTCGAGGTGAAGTATCCGCAGGGCGCCGAGCACCAGATCACCGCGGCCCTTCTCGGGCGCGAGATCCCGTCGGGCGGGCTGCCGATCGACATCGGCGTCATCTGCCAGAACACCGCGACGGCCGTGGCCGTCAACGACGCCATCCGGTTCAACAAGCCGCTGATCGAGCGCGCGCTGACCGTGACGGGCGAGGGCGTCGAGAACCCGGCGAACTACCTCGTGCCGCTCGGCACGCCGCTCGGCGAAATACTCGGCCGGGCCGGCCTGAAGGACGGCGCGAACAAGCTCATCATCGGCGGCCCGATGATGGGGCTCGCGCAATACACGAGCGACGTCGCCGTGACCAAGGGCACGTCGGGCATACTGGCGCTGACCGGAGCCGATGCGTATGAGCCCGAGGCGTGCATCCGGTGCGGGCGGTGCGTCGAGGTCTGCCCGTGGCGCCTCGTCCCCTCGTACCTCAGCATCATCTGCGAGGCGAGGAACATCGACGCGATCAAGGCGAGCGACATAATGGACTGCAAGGAGTGCGGCTGCTGCACGTACGTCTGCCCGTCGCGGCGGCCGATCGTGCACCTCGTGAAGTACGGCAAGGCCGAACTGATGCGGCTGCGCGCGGAGGAGAAGGCGAAGAAAAAGGATACAGCTGCTTAGGCGTCTCTCATTGCTCTTGCTCGTAATCTTGCTCTTACTCTTGCTCGCCCTGCGGGCCTGATGGAGAGCGAAGACGAGAGTAAAGAGTAGGAGATTAAGAGTAAGAGTAGGAGTAAGAGTAGGAGTAGGAGTAGGAGTAAGAGTAAGAATAGAGTAGCGGAGATGGACGTTGGCGGAACACATATGACCGACACGCCGAACGAAACGAAGAAGAAGGCGCCCGAGCCGCGGCGGTTCCTGACGGCGGCGTCGCCGCACATCCGCGCCGAGGATGACATCCCGCGGATAATGTGGACGGTCGTCGTCGCACTGATGCCGGCGCTCTTCGCGGGCGTCTGGTTCTTCCGGGGCGCGGCCGCGAGGATCATCGCCGTCGCCGTGATCGGAGCCGTGCTGACCGAGGCCGTCATCCAACTGCTGACCCGCAGGAAGATGACGATCGGCGACGGCAGCGCGGTCGTCACCGGGCTGCTGGTCGCGTTCGTGATGCCGTCGAACGCGCCGTGGTTCGTGCCGCTGGCCGCGTCGGTCTTCGCGATCGCGGTCGTCAAGCTCGCGTTCGGCGGGCTGGGCTGCAACATCTGGAACCCGGCGCTCGCCGGCCGCGCGTTCGCAGTGGCCTGCTTCGCCGGCCTGACGATCGGCGGCTGGGGCGCCAACTGGGTCGACGTCAGGCCCGAGCAGCGCTACGGAGACGGCTACACGCGGGCCGACACTATGACGGGCGCGTCGGCTCTCAGCGCCCGAAAGGACTACGGCAAGAGCCTGCCGAAGCTGGACGTGATCTCGAAGCTAACGGCCAAGACTGTGGCGCTGTTCGGCAAGACGCCGCGCGAGACACTGAAGAAGATACAGGCGCAGAACACGACGCCGCTGCTCGACATGTTCCTCGGCGCTCAGGTCGGCTGCATCGGTGAGACGAGCGCGCTCGCCATCATCGTCGGCGGCCTCATCCTGCTCGGCAGGAAGGTGATTCGCTGGTACATCCCGGTCGCCTTCATCGGCACGGTTGCGCTGCTCGGCTGGCTGTTGCCGGTGCAGGTCTGCGCCGTTGACGGCGGCAAAGCCGTCGCCGGATGGGTCTGGTGCGGCGGCGAGCCGCTGTTCGAGATACTCGCCGGCGGCGTGATGCTCGGCGCGGTCTTCATGGCGACCGACATGGTGACCAGCCCGCTCTCGAGGGCCGGCAGGCTCGTCTTCGGGATCGGCTGCGGCGCGCTCACGGTCGTCATCCGCAAGTACGGCGGCTATCCCGAGGGCGTCTGCTACTCGATCCTGCTGATGAACACGGCGACGCCGCTGATCGACGCCTTCACGAAGCCGAGGGTATACGGGAAGAAGAAGTGATGAACGAGCGAATCAAGTACCCGATCGTGATCACGCTCATCTGCCTGGTGGCCGCGGCCGGGCTGGCCGTGACGTTCGCTCTCACGAAGGACGAGATCAAGAGGTCGAAGGCGAAGGAGTTCGACGAGGGGCTGCGGTTCGTGCTGCCGAAAGGCAAGACGGAGCTGCTCGACAAGGCCAAGGGGGTCTATATCGCCCGCGACGGCTACAAGATCGCCGGTTACGCCGCGACCGGCGAGGCGCAGGGTTACTCGAGCAAGATCAAGGTGATCGTCGGCGTTACGCCCGAGATGCAGATCATCGCGATGCGCATCCTGTCGCAGGAGGAGACGCCGGGGCTCGGCGAGCAGACGAAGGACGTGCCCCCGACGAAGACGATATGGCGGGCCGTCGCCGAGTTCTTCACCGGCGAGAAGGAAAAAGGGCCAAAGCCCACCCCGCCGTTCCAGGAACAGTTCCGCGGCAAGACGTGGGACCAGCTCGCGCTCACCAAGGAACGGAACTCGAAGGATGCGATCTCACAATTGACCGGCGCGACGATCACGTCGCAGGCCGTCGTCAACGCCGTACGCAACGCCATCGCCACGATCGAGAGCGTCGCGAAGAAAGAGGAAGAATAACTTGTTAGAACTTGAAGACGACCAAGCCGACCCGGTCGTTCCGAAACCGGAGCAGCCTGAAGAGCCCGATGCTGAGTGGCCCGCGCCCGGCGACGGCGAAGAAGACAGCGCGGCCGACGCAGCCGCTGCGGCCGCGCCGGACGGCGCCGACGACGAGCAGGAGGAAGAAGAGGGGGAGGGGATCGGCCGGCCCGCGAAGCAGCTTCCGCCCGAGACGCTCGCGCTCTGCACGTCGGCCATCGAGGCGATGCTGTTCGCGTCGGCCGAGCCTGTCCGCTCGCGCAAGATCGCCGAGACGCTGAAGGACACCGGCATCGACGGCCGCGGCGTGCGGAAGATCATCACCGCGCTTGCGAAGGAGTACGACGAGGCCGGGCGCGGCTTCGCCGTCGAGGAGATCGCCGGCGGCTTCCAGATGCTGTCGCGGCCGGACTACGCGGAATACATTGCCGACCTGCTCGGCGGCGGCGGCGGCGGCCGGCTCTCACAGGCCGCTCTCGAGACGCTCTCCGTCGTCGCCTACAAGCAGCCGGTGACACGCGCGGACATCGAGGCCATTCGCGGCGTGCAGGCCGGCCCGCTCCTCCGCGCGCTGCTCCACAAGGGGCTTATCAAGATCACCGGCCGGGCCGAGATCCTCGGCCGCCCCCTCCTCTACGGCACCACGAGGAAATTCCTCGAGCACTTCGGGCTCAAGTCCCTCAACGAACTCCCCAGGGTCGAAGAGCTGCCGAAACCCTGACGGCAGTCTAACGTCTAACGTTCAACGTTTAATGTTTAACGTCTAATGTTTCCCGTCCAACTCCTAACGTTAAACGTTAGCCCAAGTTCAACAGTTGGCGAGTTAGAATGGCTCCATTCGCCGTTTGGAGGCAAAATAGATCAAAAGTCGTGACTACATGGCTGATGAAGTCTCAATGTTTCGAGCCACCTCGGATGGCCCAACCGGGTTGGGATCT
>JBDREM010000137.1:0-3242 GCA_043819695.1 Planctomycetota bacterium | reverse complement strand
TTCTCGGGAACCGTGCTGCTCGCGAAGGACGGCAAGGTGCTCTTCAAGAACGCCTACGGCCTGGCGAGCAAGCGCTTCAGCGCCCCCAACCGGATCGACACCAAGTTCAATCTCGGCTCGATGAACAAGATGTTCACCGCGGTCGCGATCGCCCAGCTTGCCGAGCGCGGCAAGCTCTCGTTCGACGACCCGATCGGCAAATACCTCGACGAAAGCTGGCTGCGGCGCGAGATCCTCGACCAAGTCACGATCCACCACCTGCTCACGCACACGTCCGGGCTCGGCAGCTACTTCAACGAGGAGTTCGAGAATTCCTCGCGGTTACGCTTCCGAGCCGTGGACGACTACAAGCCGCTGGTCCGCGGCGAGGAGCTGGCGTTCGAGCCGGGGACGAATTGGCGCTACAGCAACACCGGCATGCTGCTGGCCGGGGCGATCATCGAGAAGGTCACCGGGCAGAGCTACTTCGACTACGTCCGCGACAACATCTTCAAACCCGCCGGCATGATCAACACCGACTCGTACGAGATGGACAAGCCCGTCCCCAACCTCGCGATCGGCTACTCCAGAACCGCGGACGGCTGGGAAAACAACCTCTTCAAGCACGTGATCAAGGGCGGCCCCGCCGGCGGGGGCTTCTCCACCGTCGAGGACCTGCTCCGCTTCGATCAGGCCCTGCGCGCCGGCAAGCTGGTCAGCAAGCCGTCCGCCGAACTGCTCTGGTCACCCAAGCCCGAGTCGAACTCCCCCGGCTACGGCTACGGCTTCACGATCCAGGGCCGACCCGACAACCGCATCGTCGGCCACGGCGGCGGCTTCGCCGGCATCAGCGCCAACCTCGACATGTTCCTGGACCGCGGCTACACGGCGGCGGTAATGTCCAACTACGACAACGGCGCCCGCATCGTCGCGCAGAGAATCGAGGAGCTGCTGGCCCGCGTAAGCACCGCCCCGTAGCGGCCGACGGCTCGTCGGCCGGGGGTCAGAGCCCTGAGCGCCAGCGGGGGGTAAATGTAGCGTCGGGTCTCCGTGCCCGACGTGGTTACGGTATGCGCCAGGCGAAACCGGGCGGACTGAAGTCCGCAGCTCCTCGGTGGCACGCGCCCATACTGTGCGGCTCCGAAAAAGGGGACTGGCTCGGAGCACAGCGACGTGCCTGCACCCTTTTTCGCCCGGCCGACGAGCCGTCGGCCGCTACACTGACCCGTCGCTCACGCTCAGGGCTCTGATTGCCGGCCACCGTCGGGCACGGAGACCCGATGCTACATTTGGCCGGCGAGCCGCCGGCCGCTACTTCTCCGCGGCGGCGGGCTCGGCGGTGGCCGACTTGCCGGTGACGTTGCCGGCGATGTTTTGGGAGAGCTGGCGCAGGTCGATGCCGAGGACGCTCTCCAGCGTCGCCAGCGACTCGGAGAGCATCTTGGCTCGGCCGAGGGCCGCTCCGGCCATGGCGCGGCCGTCGCCGCCGTCGATCACGGTGACGTTGCCGAGGTCGACGTCCTTGAGGGTGGCGGCCAGGTAGCGGACGACGTCGGGCATCATCTCGACCAGCATGACCTGGAGTGCCTCGGGGCGTTTCTGGATGGCCTCGCCGATCTGCTCGATCGCCGTCGCGCGGGCCTTGCCCTCTTCGAGCGTGCTGGCGGCGTCACCCTGGGCCTTGGCCTTGGCGACGTCGCGGTCGGCCTCGGCCTTGGCGACGTCGGTGGCCGTCAGACGGGCACGCTCGGCCTCGGCCTCGGCCTCCTGCTGGCTGGCCTCCTTGAGCGCGGCCTCGCGGGCCAGCTCGGCCTTGCGAATCCGCAGGGCATTGTCCGCCTCGGCGATCGCCGTTTCCGCTGACAGCCGGGCCTGCTCGGCCCGCTGGTGTGACTCGGCCTCGATCTGCTTGGCCTCGGCGTCACGATTCGCCTTGGCCTTGCGGGCGTCGGCGTTGGCCTCAGCCTCCCTGATGACCGCTTCGGCGGCGCGGGCGGCCTCGGCCTTGCGCGCCTCCGAGATCACCTCGGCCCGAGCCTTGCGCGCGATCGATTCGAGGTACTGTTCTTCGTCGTGGACGTTCTGGATGTTGACGCTGTCGATCAGCAGACCGAGCTTGCGGAAGTCGTCGGAGACTTCCTTCATCACCGTGGCGACGAACTTGTCGCGGTCTTCGACGATCTCCTCGGGCGTCATCTTGCCGATCACGGCCCGCAAGCCACCTTCGAGCGTCTCGCGGGCGACGCGCTGTAACTCCTGCACCGGCTGGTCGAGGAAACGCTCGATGGCGTTGCCGCGCTCCGCCGGGTCGGACGAGATCTTCACGTTCGCCACGCCGTTGACGAAAATCGGCATCATCTTTCCGCCGCCGGACTGGGCCTTGACCTCGAGCGCGACCTGCATGTTTCGTAGGCTTAGGCGGGTGACCTTGTTGATGACGGGGATCACCAGCTTTCGTCCGCCGATCACGATTCGGTAGCCGAGGCCCTCGCGGGTCGTTGCGCCGGTGATGATCAGCATCTCGTTCGGGTTGCCGACCACGATCAGCTTGGCAACGATGACGATCACCGCGATGACGGCGACCAATACGACGACGCCGATCAGCAGTCCGGCCGCCGCGCCGGATGAGACTCCCAGAAGCAGTGTGTTCATTTGTGTTCCTCCTTCTTATGCGGATCGAGCTTTTCGCTCGAATTCCTCGCGTGAGATGACCTGGGCCACGCCGGCGCGATAGCCGACGACGACGACCTCGTCGCCGGCGTTGAAGCCTGGTACCTCGCCGGTTGCGACGGCGGGGACGAAGCGTCGCGCGCTGCGGACCTGGATGGCCACCTCGCCCTTGTTGGGCGGCGTGATCGCGATGGTCACGCGCGCCAGCCGGTTAACGTAATCCTGTGGACGGGGCGTGCTGTCGCCCGATGTGCGTCGGATGACGCGGAACACGTGGTGGGCCACCTGCCCGACGATCAGGCCGATGACCAGCGCCACGATGAACGCCAGTCCGGTTTCCAGAGCCGTGAGGTGGCGGAGAATCACGCCGACCGCACCGAAGATCGCGACGAAAAACACGACGAAGCGCATCGAGAACCAGGTCGAGAGTGCGGCGACATCGGTGTGGGCGTGGGATAGATCCACACCGTCCGCGTCGACGTCGAACGCTCCGTCGGCATCGAGATCAACGTCGGCATCAAAGCCAACGTCGACATCGGTATCGACGCTCACGTCGGCGTCGCTGTCGCCGCCCAGCATCGACAGCAGCATCA
>JBDREM010000136.1:0-2996 GCA_043819695.1 Planctomycetota bacterium | reverse complement strand
CGAAGAACGTCTCATAGAAATCGCCCATGCGGAACAGCAGGATCGCGTCCTGATGCTCCGCCTTGATGCGGAGATACTGCTCCATCATCGGCGTCTGCTTCGCCATCGTCAATCCTGCGGATTGAGTCGTCAGACGGCAGTCGGTAGTTGGCAGTAGATAGTGGGTAGAAGGCAGTTCTCAGACAACCACACGACAGCAGGCGTCACACTGCCATCTGCACACTGCCAACTGTCCACTGCTTCGACGGACTATATCAGGGGCGCGGGCGAGAGTCAAGCTGAGCGGGTGGTCGTCAAATCCGTTTGGCTCGCGTCGTCCTGACCTTATCGATGCGGGCGGCTTTGGAGTGCGGTGGCAAGCTGCCCGACGGGCAGCCCACCGCATTTCACTTCGCCCGGAGGGCGAGCGCGTCACCAAGGCGGCCACCGGCTCGCTCCGCGAGCAATGAAAGCGGCGTCATGCCGCCGCACTCCACATAACGGCTACGGCAACCGATAGCCGGGCATGCGGTCGGACCACGGACCAGCAAGAAGCAGGGAACAGGGGTCAGGGAACAGGGGGCGGGGGGCGGGGGACAGGGGTCAGGGACGAGGCACTTCGGACCAGTCGTGACTGATAACCGGTCACTGATTACTGGACTGGTCACTGTCTACCGGGCCTTCACGAGCGGTTTCACGCGTGCGTCGATGCGGTGGGTCGCGAGGTCGTGGCTCGCCTGGGCGTTCATCCAGAACTCGGGCGAGGTGCCGAGCGCGGCTGCGAAAAGCTGAGCCGTCTCGGGGCTGATGGCCCGCCTGGCCCGAGCAATCTCATTGACGCGCCGCACGGGCACGCTGATGTGCCGGGCGAACGCTGTCTGCGTGATGCCCATCGGGCGAAGGAACTCTTCCATCAGGATTTCGCCGGGCGGGGTCGGGATGCGCTGCTTCGGGATCATGGCTCTTCTCCGTCTGGCGTGCAATCGCCAAGCCCATCAGCCGGCGTGCCGCACGCGTTTGCCGCGCGGCGCGCGGCGATTACTTGTCGGGCTTCTTGGCTGTGGCGAAAGAGACGCGCCGGAACTTCAGTTTATTGAGCATCTCGATTATGTCCTGAACCGTTTCCCACTCCGCATCGCGGTCGGCGGTGATGAGGATGGGTTGCTTCAGTTTCTTCCCCGCAAAGGGCCGCAACGCCTCTCGAAGCTGATCGAGCGTGAGGACCTTCCCCTTGATCGACATTGTGTTGTCCTTGTCGATTTCGATCACGATACGCTCAGCAGGCAGCTTGCGAACGGTTCCGGCGGCCGGGGCGCCGCTGTCGGCGGGCGCGTCGGCGGCCTTGGGCTTGGGCGCCTCGGCGCCCTTCTTCGACGCGGCAAAATTGACGCTCTTCGCCTTGGCCTTCCGACACGTGTTGAGCGCTCTGATAATCGCCGAGTACTTCGCTTTTGCATGGCCGCTAATGATGACCGGCCGCTCGGCGTCTTCCTTCACGAGCGCCCGCATTCGGTCGACGAGTTTGTCGATTGTGAGAGTCTCTCCGTCGATCGATATGGTGTTGTCCTCGTCAACGTGGACTCTGATCTCGTCCGTATCCTCGACCGCTGGCGTCCGCACGGCGTCGGCCTTGGGCAAAATGACCTCCATCTTGGCCTTCGGATCCCGGAAGATCGTCAGCACCATCTCCTTGTCACCGTCGATGAGGACGCGGATGAGTTGGCGCTTCTCGTTGAGCCAGAACTCGGTGACGAGCCGGTCGCCCTGCTTCTGCTCGAACTTGTGGGTCTTGAATGCCTTCCCCTGCAGCGTGATCTCCTCCTCGCCGACGTACGTAAGCGTGTTGTCCTTCTTGAGGTTCAACTCCGATGCTTCGAGCGAGTGGAACTTGAGGACGTCGTCCTTCTTGAACGGCCGCTGCTTTACGACCTCGAAGAGGCCGAAGCCGGTGATCGTGCGCTCCGGCAGGGCGAGCGTTAGCTTGCGGCCGTTGATGGCCGTCGTCAGCGTGCCGACGGTGCCGTCGTCGGTCTTCCGCCAGTCGATGTCGGCGGTGAAGTTCCCGAACTCATCGTCGCCTTCGCCCTTCGACGTGATCTTGACGGGTGTGTAGAAGGCGTCGTCCTTGCAGAGCGTGACCAGATGGAGTGAGAGGAGCTTGTCTTTCACGTTGACGACGAAGTCGTGGACGAATTCGACGGGCGCGAGCTCCTGGCCGGTGTGGCGCTTGGCGACGTGGAAGTGGCCGGTCATGCCGCGGCGGCCGGTGTACTTGTACCAGTCACTGACGAGCAGCTTCGGGCCGTCGGCGGCGAACGCCTGAACGGCGAACACGACGGCGAGCAACGCGAGCGGCAGCGGGGCAAACGCTTTCGGCTTGAGCATGATTCGGACCTCCCTGTTTGGCCGGATACGCTGACTATACCCAATGGCACTAACTTAAGCCCGATCATCCGCCGCCAGAGAGAACCGGCGGCTCCCCGCCGTCTTTGTCGTAATCCCAATCATAATCGTAATCCTCTTCGGCAGCGGGAGTCACGAAATGGCGATTACGATTAGGAGTAAGATTACGATTACGAGCGGAGCTCTGCGACACGGGCGAAGCCCCTTATGTTAGTGCCATTGCTGACTATACCGGGAAGGATGACGCGGGTCAAGTTCGCGGAGCGGGTTCCGAGGCGCCTTGGCGTCGTTCAGATCCCCGGACGCACGCAGGGGGCGGTTCGCCAGCCGCCCGGCGCACCACGAGACGCACACGCGGGGGCGGTCGGCCGCGCCCTGGCGCGAGGCGGCTTACCGGCACTGCTCTACTCGGCCGGGGCCGCGCTCGGCGTCGCCTCATCGCCGCCCGGCGTCGCGTCATCGCCGCCGTCGTCGTCGAGGTACTCGTCGTCCTCCATCACGTCGAGGCACGCAAGCCCGACGACGAAGTCGATGGCCTCGAGCACGTCGGCCTCGAACCCGACGCCGGCGACGGCGCCCACCGACGCCCCGGCCGAGAACCCGGACGGCGCCCG
>JBDREM010000135.1:0-4000 GCA_043819695.1 Planctomycetota bacterium | reverse complement strand
GGCGAGAATCCTGTCCTTCAGCGACGACTCGCCCCCGGCGTCGACGGCCTCTTTCATCCGCCGCGCGACGGCCGACGCCGATGCGTACGTCTCGATGCAGCCGAAGATGCCGCAGTTGCAGCGCCGGCCGTCGTACTTGATTGTCACGTGCCCGAGCTCGGCGCCGGCGTCGTTCACGCCGCGCAGGAGCTCGCCGCCGATGACGATCCCGCCGCCGATGCCGGTCCCGAGCGTCAGCATGATTGCGCATTTCGCGCCGCGGCCGGCTCCGGCCCACGCCTCGCCGTACGCGGCGGCGTTCGCGTCGTTCTCCACGAACACCCGCATGCCGAGCTTCGCCGCCAGCAGGTCGCCGAGCGGCACGTTCCGCCAGCCCATGTTGGGCGTCTCGTGGACGACGCCCGTCCTGCTGTCGAGCGGGCCGGGCGAGCCGACGCACACCGCGGCGGCATCGTTCTTCGCAACTCCGCCCTCGGCCAGCAGCTCTTCCGCGAGGCCGGCGATCCGGGCGACCACACGATCGACGCCGCCCTCCGACTCCGTCTTGATGCTCTTCTTCAGGGCGACGGTTCCGTCGGGGCGGACCAGGCCGCCCTTGATGTTCGTCCCGCCCAGGTCGATGCCGACGGCGTAATGCTTCATTCCTGTTCCTTTCCAGCGGCCAGCGAAAGCAGCCGCGGCAATTCGTCTTTCAGCTTCCGAAACGCCTGCCCGCGGTGGCTGATGTTGTTCTTTTCTTCCGGCTCGAGCTCCGCGCACGTTGCGCCCTGCAGGGCGCACGTCTTGCCCAGGCCCGGCACGATGAAGACCGGGTCGTAGCCGAAGCCGTTCGAGCCGCGCGGATCGAGAGCGATCGTACCCTCGAGCGTTCCTTCGACGGTCAGCAGGAGCTTGCCGGGCGCGGCGACCGCTGCGACGGTCCTGAACCGCGCCGCCCGCTTCTCCGGCGGCACGTCCTTCATCTCGCGCAGCAGTCTTTCGATGTTGCGGGCGTCGTTGCCATGCTCGCCTCCGTACCGCGCGGAGTGAACGCCCGGCTTGCCGCCGAGCGCGTCGACCTCGAGCCCGGAGTCGTCGGCGGTGACCGTCGTCCCGAGCGCGTCGGCCAGCTCGGTCGCCTTCTTGATCGCGTTGCCCTCGAACGTGTCCGCATCCTCGACGGGCTCGGGCGCGCCGGGAAAATCGTCGAGCGTCAGCAGGCGCAGGCCGGGCGTCTCGAGAATCTGCGCGATCTCCCGCCCCTTCTTCCTGTTGTGCGTCCCGATGACGAGGGTCGCCGTCATCTCTTCCTCGTTGCGTAAACACTCACGGGGAGAACTTCCTTCTTGCCTCGTCACTGCACTTCTTTCTAAGTTTCTCGATTCGTTCTTTGTAAGGGCTACCTTCGTTCCCCTTCAAATTGAGTACTGGTATTTCCTGATGAATCAGTTCTTTTTCAAGCTCATCGAGCTCTTCAGCAGCTAGTGGAAGAACGCCGATCTTAAGGTTGTCGCTCATCCATTCGGTCAAGCGCTTCTCGCCAACGTCTTGGAAGCGATAGTTGTAGAAGTCAGCTTTGCTTTTTCCTGTGCCCCTATGACGCGCGGTGAGGCGCAGACGGGTCTTGAGGATTGCCCCGAGCGAACGCCGCAACGTGGAGAAGCCGGTCCCTTTGGAGCAGCAGTGGTTGCTGAGTTCCCGTCCGTGCAGGTCACCTGTACTTCCAATGTAAAGCACTTCTCCCGCGGGTGCAGGGAAATCGCCAAGGTCAGTCCTTCTGGTTGCGAAAACAGCATATATTCCCGGCTCATTTGGCGGACGCAGATCTTTTATGTTCTTTCGCCCCTTCTTGAGCTTGTCGAGAATTCCTCCAATTTTCATGCTGAGCTCCTCAACGTCAGTCTTTCTTGAGCATCGCTTGAGCCAGAAATGGGTATTGACCCAATCGCATGCCGGCCGCGATCCCCCCAAGAGGTTCCCAGCCCGCCTGAATAAGTTCGTTGACCTCCATCGAAAGTTCCTCCGCGGTCTTTTCCAGCGGGATGTTCCTGGCCGATTCCTTCATTACGATCCTGTATCGCATATGGCGGCCTCCACATTGCCGATGACGATGGTCCCGGTCATCTTGGATTTCAGCAGAGGGGCAGAAGGGGCGCATCTGGCGACTTTGGATTCGGCACAAGCTTCTTCCCCTGCGGAGCGATGTGCCAGTCCATTTCCTCCAGGGGGACGGCGCCGAGCAAGGGCTCCGTGCCGCGGGGAAGCTCAATCGCACGGACCTGGCAAGAGCGACCCTGAACCGTAAGCTCAACGATCCCGAACACCCTGTAGCGATGCTGGCCCCCGTCGGCGGTGTAGACTGGGACTTCTCCGACCTGTTCGAGGTTCAGGCGCTCGACCAGGTCCGCCGGCAGGGCAAGCTCAGCGGCGCCCGAATCAACGAGGGCTTCGCATTCGATGTCCTCGCCTCTCTGTTCCTCTGGCAGGAACCGGTTCTGCCAGTTGCTCAGCTTGACTGACACCCTGAACACGCCCATGCTCCGATTCCCTCTGTCCTCCCTTGCAGCATTCTACCATGAATGCAGCGGTGCGTGCAATGCCTGCCGTTCCAGTCGGATGAGCCGGCGAATACCGCGGGCCGCGAGGTCGAGCAGGCGGTCGAGCGCGCCGCGGTCGAAGGGCGCGTGCTCGGCCGTGCCCTGGACCTCGATGATGCCGCCCTTGCCGGTCATGACGACGTTCATGTCGACGTCGGCCGCCGCGTCTTCCTCATAGCAGAGGTCGAGCATGGGGCGGCCGCCGATGATGCCGACGCTCGCGGCTGCGACGGGCGTGATGATCGGCTGCCGGGTGATGAGCCCGTCGCGTCGCATCTTTCCGATCGCGTCGGCCAGCGCGACGTATGCGCCGGTGATGGCGAGTGTGCGGGTGCCGCCGTCGGCCTGGATCACGTCGCAGTCGAGGTGGATGGTCCGCTCGCCGAGGAGTTCGCGTCGGACGACGGCCCTGAGCGAGCGGCCGATGAGCCGCTGAATCTCCTGGCCGCGGCCGTCGGGCTTGCCGCGCGTGATATCGCGCACGCGGCGGGTGTGCGTCGACGACGGCAGCATGCCGTACTCGGCGGTGACCCAGCCCGCGCCGGTCCCGGCGAGGAACGGCGGCACACCCTCCTCGATCATCGCGGTGCAGAGGACGCGCGTGTCGCCGGCGGAGATGAGGACCGAGCCGGGCGCGTGCTTCGTGTAGCCGCGGACGATCCTGACGGGCCGAAGCTCGTTCGCCCTGCGGCCGTCCGGTCGCTTCGCCATCACGCTTCCTCGACGCCGAGAAGGAAGAAGAGCAGGCCCTTCTGCACGTGCAGCCGATTCTCGGCCTGATCGTAGACGATGGAGTTCGGGCTGTCCATTGCGTCGTCGGTGATTTCGTCGCCGCGGTGCGCGGGCAGGCAGTGCATCACGAGTGCGCCGTTGGGCGCGTCGCTCAGCAGGTCCGCGTTCAGTTGGTACGGGCGGAAGAGCTTCTTGCGCCGCTCCGCCTCGGCCTCCTGCCCCATGCTCGCCCAGACGTCGGTGTAGACGACGTGCGCATACTCGACCGCCTCGCGCGGGTCCTGGATCATCATGACCTGGGGGCCCTCGCCGGCCGCTCTCGACGTGGCTATAAGGAACTCGTCGTCGAACTCGTGCCCCGCCGGGGCCGAGAGCGTGAAGCGCACGCCGAGGCGGCCGCAGAGCATCGCGAGCGAACGCGCGACGTTGTTGCCGTCGCCCACGAACGTCAGGTTGACGCCGTCGAGCGAGCCGAGCTTCTCGCGGACGGTGAACAGGTCGGCGAGCGCCTGGCACGGATGGGCGTAGTCCGACAGGCCGTTGATGACGGGCACCTCGGCGTGACGGGCGAGCGCCTCGACGTTCTTGTGGGCGAACGTCCGGATCATTATCGCATCGACGTACCGCGACATCACCTTGGCCACGTCCTTGGCGTGCTCTCGCTTGCCGAGCCCGATCTCCTGGCCGCGGAT
>JBDREM010000134.1:0-10031 GCA_043819695.1 Planctomycetota bacterium | reverse complement strand
CCTTTTTTTATATGCGGCCACTTGTACCGCTTCCAGTGAGCGATGGCCTCCTCGTCGCGCTGGATGGCCCGGCGTTCGGGCACCTGGCAACTCCACTTGGCAGAGCGCAGAATCTTCCACACGTGGCCCGGATGGTACCGCACGCCGAATTCCCTGCGGATCACCGCGGCGATCCGCTTCAGCGTCCACAGGTCGTTGGGGAACCCGTAAGCCAACGCCCCGGCCAAGAGGATCTCCCACAGGCGCTCCCGCAGCTTCAACGGAAGCTTCGTGGGCCGGCCCGGAACGGGCTTGGGCGCCAGGCCCGCCAACCCGTGTTCTCTGTAGGCCTTCCTCCAGACCGACGCGGTGGAAACGGACACGACGAGTCGGCGTGCCACTTCCGACACACTCAACCCGCGTGCGAACAGCGCGGCGGCCTTGCGCCTGCGGCGCTCCAACGTTTTCTGCGTTCCGTATGGTCTCATGTGGCATGTGGCATGTATCGTCATGCCTCTTCGTTTACTTTAGCGAAATCCAATAATATACCTGGGTGAGTCAGGGGGGGGGGCGGTGGAAGGAGGGCACGGGCATGCGGATTCCGAAGTCGCGGTCGCTCTTCCGGCGGATGCGGGACGCGAGGCTGCGTCAACTGGGGCGGCTCGGGCCGATGCTCGGCGGCAGTCTCGTGGCGTTTCCGGACACAAAAAAATCAGGGGTACAATCTGGAGCACGCCTACTGCCGCCACCCGGTCGCCGCGAAAAACCTCTACCTCCTGCTTCAGATCGCCCACCTCCTCAGCCAACTCATCGAGAAGAGCAATCTGCTCGGAGCCCCCGTCGCCAAGCTCTACGGCAGCTCCCGCGCCTTCGCCCGGCGGCTCCTCGAAGCCTTCCGCAGCACCTGCATCCGCGCCGAGGTCTGGGCCGACCTCATCGCCCGGCGTTTTCAGATTCGACTCGATACGTCCTGACCCCCGCGCGTGACTCCGGTTGTACCCCTGCCCGCTTCGCTTTGAACTTCATCCCCACGGCCCCGTTCAGACAATCCATGCCTATACTTCGCACCGGCCCTTCTCCGTCGCCCGCTCCGGGCTGCCCCTCGAAGGAGTATTCGTCGCTGCTGGCCGCACCGGAGCCATTTGCGTTGTGGCTCCGTAGCGTGTCGTCGGACAAGAATGTCCGCGGCGTCTCGCCTTCGTGTCTCGAGGCCGTCCCGGCCTCGAAAACGACCTTATAGCGGCCAAGATGGCTGCGACACGCGAGGGCAGGATGCCCTCGAGACGAACAACGCAAATGGCTCGAGCGTTCGCCGATGTTGACTTTTGGGATTTTGCGGGTATAATCAGGCGCTCTCGTTCGGGCGCGGTCGGCACCGCGCAGGTTACGGCAGTGTGTTAGGGGGGAAAGCCCCGCTGTTGCGGCCGCTTGGCCCCAAGTGACGAGGAACTCTTAGATGGCCCTCACGAAGAAAGACGTCCGGCACTTCAAGGAACTCCTGCTGAGAAAGAGACAGGCTCTGGTCGGAGATGCCAATCACCTGGAAGATGAAGCGGTAAGGAAGTCGAAGGACGAAGCTGCAACGATGGACATATCGAATTTCGCCGACCTCGGCACGGACAACTACGAGCAGGAATTCGACCTCGGCATGCTGGAGCATCAGGGTGAAACGCTTCGTGAGATCGATGAGGCCCTCGAGCGAATCGAGAACAAATCTTTCGGCACGTGTGACGTGTGCGGCAAGGCGATTCCCAAGGGCCGGCTGTCGGCCAAGCCCCATGCCAGGTTCTGCATTCCATGCCTCGACAAGCAGGAACAGGGGGATTCCTGAGAAGACTGCCCCTGATCTTCTGGGTTGTCGCCGCCGTCACGGCCGCGGCTGACCTCTGTACGAAGTATCTCATCTTCCGGCGCCTGCCGAGCCCGGATTCGACGCCGATCGTCATCATCGACGGGTTCATTCGGATCGTTCACAGTGAGAACCGAGGGGGCGTGTTCGGCCTCGCGCAGGGCAGCGCCGCCTGGCTGATCTTCGGCCTCGCCGCCGGGGCGCTCGTCATCTGGTTCGCGCACCGGAAAGAGAACAGGGCCGTGCTCCTCCAGATCGCGCTCGGCTTCATAATGGCCGGGGCGGTCGGCAACGTTTACGACCGGCTGGCGTACGGCCACGTCCGCGACTTCGTCGACGTCTGCTATTGGCCGGGGCAACATTGGCCGGCGTTCAACGTGGCCGATTCCGGCATCTGCGTCGGCGCCGCGTATCTCGTCGTCCACGCGTTTTTCTTCATGTCGAAGGACAAGAAGAGGGCAAAGGGCCGGGCCGAACATCGGGGTTGATTCCGCCGCACACGGGCCTATAATCACGCGGGGCGCGCTGCCGGCTGGCGCGCCGAGTGAGGCGGCGACCGCATGGTTCTCAATGATTGTTCGACCGAGCTTCTCACCATCGGGCACGGCGACCTCCCGCTGGACGAGTTCGTCGCCCTGCTCTCGTCGCACGCGGCCGAGGTGATCGCCGACGTGCGCACCCAGCCCTATAGCCGTTACGTGCCGGAGTACAACCGCGACGTCCTCGAGACGGTGCTTCCGCGTCACGGAATCCGGTACGAGTTTTGGGGGGGCGATCTCGGCGGACGCCCGGATGATCCGTCTGTGCTCGATGCGTCGGGGAAGCCGGACTACGACCTGATGGCGGAGCAGCTTCCTTTCGGCGCCGCGCTCGAACGCCTGGCGGCGGCCGCCGCCGAACGCAAGACGTGCATGTTGTGCAGCGAAGAGGACCCGTGCCATTGCCACCGCTCGTCTCTGCTGGGCCGGGCCCTGGCCCAGATGGGCGTCGCGGTGCTGCATATCCGGCGCAACGGTACAACCGAAACACAGGAACACGTATGGCAGAGGCAGACGAAAGGCCAACTGACGCTGTTCTGACGCGCGCGATCCGGTTGCTCACGATCGGCTTCAAGGGGCGGCCGGCGGAGGAGTTCTTCGCCGCCCTGGAGCGGGCCGGCGTGGAGAAGGTCATCGACGTCCGCCGCACGAACTCGTCGCAGCTTGCGGGCTTCACGAAGGGACGAGACCTTGCGTTCTTCCTGCGGCGGTGCGGCGCGATCGAGTACGAGCACGTTCCCGGCTTCGCACCGTCGGACGAGTTGCTGCGTGAGTACCGCGCCCGCCTTGGCCACAAGAAGAAGGACGACGCGGCCTGGCAGATGTACGTGGAGCGCTACGAAGCAGAAATCGGCGCGCGGCCCATCGCCGAGATCTTCGAGCGCGTGACGGAGGGCTGCTCCCGCGTCTGCTTCCTTTGCTCAGAAGAAGCGCCCGACCGGTGCCACCGGCGCCTGCTGGCCGAGCACATCTGCCGGGAGCGGGGCGGCGTGGAAGTGGAACACCTGTGACCGAAGGGGGAGGAACGGATGGAACTCGCGATCCTGGCGGTGACTCGACTGAGTGACGGCGTGTGCGTGGCCGGGATCGACCGGGACTGGCAGTGGGTCCGGCCCACGCGACCCGCGCCGACCGAGTGGTGGCCCGAACGTCGGCTCCTCACGCTCGACGACTGCCGCGACAGCCAGGGCGAGTGGGTCGTCCGCAAGGGGAACGTGGTCAACCTCGACGTGCAGAAGCCCATCCCGAAGGGCTCGCACGTCGAAGACTGGCTCGTCGGGACGCAGCCGCCGAAACTCGTCCGCACCCTGCCCGAAGCCCGATACCGGCGCGTGTGTGAGCGGATGGCCGGCCGGAGCGTCCGCCGCCTCTTCGTCAAGAAGAAACCCTGTTCTCTCGTGATGATCAAGCCCGAAGCGGTCACTTCGTTCCTCTTCGAGACCGGCGACGACCGGAACGGCAAGCACAGGTATCTGCCGCGAGTTTCCTTCCGCGCCGCCGGCCAGCTCTATCGCGATCTGGCCGTCACGGACGCCGAATGGCGCGCGTACGGCCGCGACGTGATGAAGACGCACGGAGACCCTTGCCGCCTCGACGGGCGGGCGGCCCTCCGCGACCTCGCGACGAAAGACTGCTGGCTCGCGGCCGGCAGATACGAAATGGACGGTCACACCTTCCTCCTTGTTGTCGGGATCCACCTTTTCCCAGTGTGCACATGCCGAATGGACTTCCGGCGCTGAGATCTTAGGAGCTTGCCACCCGAATGGAATACTACACGAACATCCTGAACGCGATCGGCAACACGCCGCTGCTCGAGCTCACGCGCATCTCGGACGGGACGGTGTTCGCCAAGGCCGAGTACCTGAACCCCGGCGGCAGCATCAAGGACCGCGTCGCCAAGTACCTGCTCGATCAGGCCGAGAAGACGGGCCGGCTTCGGCCCGGCATGACCGTCGCCGAGGCGACGTCGGGCAACACCGGCATCGGCGTGACGCTCGTCGGCGTCCACAAGGGATACCGGGTCGTGATCGTGATGCCGGAGGACATGAGCGAAGAGCGCAAGAAGATCATCCGCGCGCTCGGGGCCGAGCTGATCCTCAGCCCGGCCGACAAGAGCATTCCGGGCGCGGTCGACCGCGTCAACGACATGGCGGCCGCCGACCCGAACATCTTCATCGTGGGCCAGTTCGAGAACCCGGACAATCCCGAGGCCCATTACCTCACAACCGGCCCCGAGGTGTGGCGGCAGATGGAAGGGGACGTCGCGGCGTTCGTCGCCGGGGTCGGCAGCGGCGGCACCATTGGCGGCGCCGGCAAGTTCCTCAAGGAACGGAACCCCGAGGTCCGGCTCGTGGCCGTCGAGCCGGCCAACGCGGCCGCTCTGCTCGGGCACGAACCCGGCCTGCATCAGATTCAGGGGATCGGCGACGGGTTCATTCCGCCCGTGCTCGATACCTCGCTTCTCGACGACGTGGTCACTGTGACGGACGACGACGCCATCGAGACGACCCGGCGGCTCGCCCGGGAGGAGGGAACGCTCGTCGGCACGTCGTCCGGAGCCAACGTCTGGGCCGCGCTGCGCGTCTCGGAACAGCTCGGCCCGGGCAGGAACGTCGTGACCGTTCTGCCGGACCGCGCCGAACGCTACTTCAGCACCAGCCTCATCTGAGCTACAATTCCGTTTCCTGCTTGACTGGCGGCGGAAAGCGGAGGATACTTGCGGGTAGAGAGAGACTGTGCGCTCGGCATTGTCCGGAGTCGAAGGAGGTACGTACCATGAAGAATGCAATGGCAAAACGGTTGATTCTTCTCCCGCTGCTCGTGGCCGCCCTGGCTTCCTGTACGCCGGTCCCGATCACCGGCCGGCGCCAGCTCAACCTGATCAGCTCGGCGGAAATGGACGCGATGAGCGCGACGGCCTACGGCGATTTTCTCAAGAAGCAGAAGCTGAGTGCCAACGCCGCCCAGACGGAAACCGTCAAGCGGGCCGGCGTGAAGATTCAGAAGGCCGTCGAGGCGTACTTCGCCGGCAAGGGCAAATCCGCCGTGCTCGCCGGGTACAAGTGGCAGTTCAACCTCGTCGAGTCGGACGAGGTAAACGCGTGGTGCATGCCCGGCGGGCGCGTGGTCGTTTACACCGGCATCCTCCCGGTCGCGAATAGCGAGACGGGGCTGGCCGTCGTGATGGGCCACGAGATCGCGCACGCCGTCGCCAACCACGGCAACGAACGAATGAGCCAGGGCATGCTGGTGGAGTATGGCATGTCGGCCATCGACGAAGCCATGGCCCAGCAGACGGAGCAGGTCCGCGAGCTGTTTCTTTCCGCGGCCGGCCTGGGCGCGAAGGTCGGCGTCCTCCTGCCGTACAGCCGCCTGCACGAGTCGGAGGCCGACCGGCTCGGCCTGATCTTCATGGCGATGGCCGGTTACGATCCGCGCGAGGCGCCCCGCTTCTGGCAGCGGATGGCCGCACTCAAGAAGGGAGCCGCCGGGCCCGAGTTCCTCAGTACGCACCCGTCCGACGAGACGCGCATCGAAGACCTGAGGCGCCTCGTCGCCGAAGAAGCGATGCAGTACTACAAGCCGCCGAAATAACGGCGCATCGCACGGGCGCTGCTCCGCCCTCTTCCGGTACGTCACCGTCATTGCGGGCGCTTACGCGTCGAGGAGAAACTTCTCCAACCGGTGAATCTCGCCCGTGATCGGGATCTCGACGAGGACGAGAACGAGTCCCTCGAACACCCGCGCAAGGCCACAACGCAAATGGCTTAGGCCAATTGGCTCTTGACGCGCGCGGGCGCGAGCGCGGATAATCGTTCGTCATGTGGGAACTGATCGCAGCGAACAAACGGAAGTCGGTGGTCCTCATCACCGTGATGGGGATGCTGATGATCGGCGCGGGCATGCTGATCGCGGAGGCGGTCGCCCCCGGCGGGTGGCTCGCGGGCGGCGGCATCGCGCTCACGCTCTGGGCGATCTTGTCGCTCGTGAGCTACTACGGCGGCGACGGCATCTTCCTTGCGAGCGCGGGCGCCCAGCGAATCGAGAGGTCGGACCACCCGACGCTGTACAACATCGTGGAGGAGATGTGCATCGCGTCGGGCCTGTCGACGATCCCGAAGGTCTACATCATCAACGACACGCGGCCGAACGCGTTCGCCGTCGGGCGTGATCCCGAGCACGCGTCGGTCGCGGTGACGGCCGGCCTTCTGAACCGGCTGAGCCGCGACGAGGTGCAGGGGGTGATCGCGCACGAGCTCGCGCACATCCAGAACCGCGACATTCTCTACGTGATGGTGGCGGCGGTGATGGTGGGCGTGGTCGCGCTGATGAGCGACGTGTTCCTGCGGTACCTCTGGTTCAGCGGTGGGCGCTACCGCAGCCGGCGGCGGAGCGGCGGCGGCCAGACCGAGGCGATCATGATGATCGCCGGGATCGCGCTGGCGATCCTGGGGCCGATCGCGGCGCAGTTGCTGTACTTCGCGCTCTCGCGTAAGCGCGAGTACCTGGCCGACGCGTGCGGGGCGCAGTTCACGCGCTATCCCGAGGGGCTGGCGTCGGCCCTGGAGAAGATTTCGGCGGATCCGGGGCTTCGGGAGCAGAAGAACCGGGTGATGGCGCCGATGTACATCGTGAATCCGGGCGCGGCTGCGTTCGCGGCGGCCGGCCTGCTGTCGACTCACCCGGCGACGGAGGAGCGCATTCGGATCCTGCGGTCGATGGGGGGGGCGTCGCTCGCCGACTACGAGGCGGCGTTCGCAAAGACCACGAAGGGCTCGATCGTGCCGGGGTCCGCTCTGAAGACCGCGCGGCCGGTGGGCGTTCGCCCGGCGTGGAGGGAAGAGGCGCCAAGGGGGGCGAAGGTCGATCAGCGCGAGAAGACGAGGGAGACGGCCGATCTGCTCTGGAAGCTGAACAAGTACGCGATTGTCGCGTGCGCCTGCGGCGCGCGGCTGAAGCTGCCGCCGGGGTTCAAGGGCAGTCAGGTCCGGTGCCCGCGATGCGAGCGCGTGCACGACGTGCCGCGGACCCGCTGAAGAAAGATCCGCAGATTCGCGCAGATTGCCTCGTGTCCCACCACCATCTCAGGCTCCGCACCGCCGCGAAGTACCTGCGAGACACCAAGCGCGATCTCGGCACGCGCGCGGCTCATATCGCCGTGGATGAGCCGTCTCTCGGCCCGCGGGATATGCGGGTGCGTCGGCAGCATGCGGCTCGAACACACCAGCCAACCAGCGATGTGTTCGTCTGTGCGCACAGACGTACACATCCACACAATGCCTCCAGCAGCCGCATACTGTGGTTGTGGCAGGGCGTTCCCCCGCACGTGCTGGCGCACAGCCGGTTCGGGCGGGATCGCCGCGACGGCAACACCCCGTCATCACACGTGAGATATACATGGGACACAAGGGCAGATTGTTATCCGTGTAATCTGCGCAATCTGTGGATTTCTTCTTTCTTCAAGTCTGTTCGTTCTTGGCGATTTTCTTGACGATGGTGACCTGGTTGCCCTTGTCGTTGAAGCAGACGTCATCGCAGAGGTTGCGCATGAGGAAGACGCCGCGGCCGCCCTCCCGAAAAATGTTCTCGGGGAGCGTGGGGTCGGGGACGCAGCGGGGGTCGAAGCCGGGGCCCTCGTCGCATACGGTTACGGTGACGGCGGAGTCGGACGTCTCGCAACAGATGTGGACCCACTTGCCCCCGTCATAGTGGTTGCCGTGTTCGGCGGCGTTGACAACGGCCTCTTGGGTTGCCAGCTTGATGTCGAACGTGACGTCGTCGGAGAGCCCCTGCTTGTCGAAGAAGTCCGACAGCATCACGGCGGCCCGGTTGATGCTGTCACGGGTGCTCCTCAGGTCGAAGCTCAGTCTCTTACACACGCTTGATCGCATTACGGGTTTCTGCTCGGGGTTGTGCGCCAGCCGCCGTCACGCCTCGCCGAGCGCTTCCTCGACGCTGGCATAAGACTTGAAGATATCCGCCACCTTGCTCAGATCGAGGACCTGCGCGACTCTGGGGCGTGGATTGACGAGCCGCAGCGAGCCGCCTTCGCGATCGACCTTGACGTACGTCGTCACGAGAACGGCGATCCCGAGCGAGCTGATGTAGGGCACCTCGGAGAGGTCGAGCACGAAAACTTTCACCCCGCTCTTCAGCCTCTCGGCAATAAGGTCCGAGATCGCGGTTTGCTCGGTACGGGCGACGAGTTCGCCTACCAGAGCGATCACCACCGCCCCGTCGCCTTCCCGAACTTCTATTTCCATAGTTGTTGCCTCCTACCCGGCGAAGAAGGTCGACAGCAGGCCCCGCCTGACGACGACCGCGCCGTATGGGCACAATTCCTGGCAGCAGAAACACCTTATGCAAACAGTATCGTCTATTCTCACTTTGTGGTCAACGATTTTCATCGCCCCGGCGGGGCAGGAGTCCACGCAGACGCCGCAGGCCCGGCACAGCGCGCCGGACACGCGCGGCCGCACGGTGATCAGCCGCCGCGTGATGCCGCTGAGGAAGCCGGGCACGAACATCAACCGGCCCATGACCGGCGGCCTCACGCGGGCCGCTCTCAGGCCGCCGGTGCCGCAACCGACGATGTCAATGTGATTTAGATCGGTCGGACCAACTGGCAGCCCGTCGGACCGCGCCGCATCCGCCGCCGCCAGGACCGGCAAATCGGCCAACCTGAAGCCGAGCTGCGAGGTGAGAACGGCGTCGAGAGCGAACGGATCAGCGCTCGCGGCGATGAACCGGAACCACCGCGGGGCGCCGTGCGACGGCCCGGTCCCCTCCATCCCGAGCACGCCGTCGGCGATGCTCAGTCTGGGCGCGACCGACTGGCAGACCTCGACGAGCAGCCGCGCAAACAGGGCCGCGTCGCGGCCCGCGTTCATGTGCCACGCGATCTTTTCCTTGCCCACGATGCAGCCGAACAGGTTCTTCACGGCGAGCGTAAGGAACATCTGCTGGTGGGTCTTGACCTTCGGGAGGTTGATGACGGCGTCGGCCTCCGTGACGGCGCGTGCCAGAAGGAGCTTCCGGAACCTTGCGCCCTCCGGCCGCTCGACCTCGACGGCCTCGGTGAACTCGCGCAGTATCACCCCAAGCTCATCCGCGGCGGCCGCGAGCCCCGACTTCCCGGCGACCGACGAGAACTTGCCGACTCCCGGGCTGTCGCCGGCCGTGACGCGCCCGCCGGCGTCAAGGCACATCTTCGCCACGGCGCGGAATATCTCGGGGTGGGTCGTGACCGCCTCGTCCGGCGAACGCGCCGCCAGCAGGTTCGGCTTGAGGAGCACGTTCTCGCCCGACCGCACGAAATGCCCGATCCCCCCGAGCAGGCCGATGACCTTGCCAACCGCCCGCTCGACGTTCGCGCGAGAGTAGTCGGCGCATTCGGCCAGGGCGACCGTGCTGCGCGGCGAGGGCGAGGTGCCAGCGGGTGCGCTCGGTTCAGTCATGACGCATTGAAGATAGCGCGATGCCGCCCGGCATGCAACATACGGCCGGCGCTGCGAACGTCGAAGTCTTTGCGAGGTCAAAGCTTCTCGCACACCGACGGCGAAGATTCCACTAAAGTTTCGCGGGCAAATAGACGATATACAACCGTTGTGCCCAGCACAACCGTTGTGCCCGGCGGTTGATTGGTTTTGCGTGCGCGGCCCTTG
>JBDREM010000133.1:0-6009 GCA_043819695.1 Planctomycetota bacterium | reverse complement strand
CTTTTTGTTTTCGTGCTGCCGGGGTCGATTTTCGGATTTCGTGCGAGCCGCGAATCATAAGTCGCGGACTTCCATTCAAAACCTGGGGTAAGAACTTTTTTCGCCCCCGCCTATCCCCTCAATCCCCTTACGGTTCTGATCGAAGCAAATGGCTTCGGCTGGCTGGCCGGTCTCGGCGGTCAGGGCTGCGGCGGGATGTCAACGACTACCTGGCCGACGGGCGTACTCCCGTTGTAGAAATCGAACGTGAACTGCGTGTTCGCCATGTCGACCTTGTGCCCCCCGCTCCTGCTCTCCTCGAACTTCTCGAGCTCGAAAGTGCCCGTGTAGTGCGCCGGTATTGTCACCGAGGATACCCCGGTGAGGTCCCTTGTTTCCCCGCTGCCCCAACGACCGGCCGGGTCCTCGTCGTGTTTCCAGATGTCGTGGTAGTCCTGGCCTTGTTCGACCTTGAGCTTCAGCCTCTCGAAATACGCGGTCGGGCTGCTCCATGTCACCTTCATCCTGGTGAAGGTGACGTCGCTCCCCGTGTTGTTCATGAGCAGGAACTTCGCCTGGTCGTCGTCCTCCTCTCTCGATCCGAGCACGTAGTCGAGGTCCGCGGCGAGCGGCGTCTCGGCGTCGACCGGCTCGCAGTTGATAGTGCGCTTCGTGTCGGCCGCCCCCGCGACGGTCACCCAGGCGTCACCGTCCGCCGTAACCTCGAAGCTGCCGCTGGCGAAGCTCACAGGGCCGTCTGTCGCCGAGTCCGTCATCGACGCCCATTCGGTCCCGGCATCGGCGATGTAGTAGGCCTGCATGGCGAGGACGGGATTGGTGGATGCGGCTCCCCTCACGCGGACCGATGCCATCAGCGCCATGCCCAGGAAGCCGGCGATGACGATTATGGCCGCGGCCATAACCGCCGCGCTGCCCCTCGTCGAACGCCGCCGCCGGCTCGTCTGCCACGCCGTCATCGTCAGTTCTCCGCCCACGTCACGTAGGTCCCCCTGAACGATCGCGGAAACACTTCCGTCCGGAGTTGAGCGACCCGGCCCCGGCGGGTGACCGCAATCTCTATGGCGATTCGATGCACGGTCGCCGGCGCCGCTGCGATGCTGCCGTCGGACTGGTAGTACGTCAGCTCGAACTTGCTGCAGTCGGCGGCCAGTGCCTGGCCGTCACGCTGCAACGTCCCGCCCGACAGGGAGTACGTCGTCGATGATCCCCAAACCGTGAATGTGATCGAGTTCGCGCTCATTGAGCTGATGTCGGTGGGCGCGGCGAGCGCAGCCAGCTCGAGCCGGACACGCTCGAGCGCGTGCTGGGCGTCGGCGTAAGAGCCGCTGGCCGTTTTCGAGATGGCATAGGCGCGGCCCACCTCGACGAGCAGGCCGGCGCCCATCGCGGCGATGACCGCGACGACGGTGACCGTGACGGCCAGCTCGATGAGCGTGAAGCCGTGCCGGCGCTTTCTCGTCAGGCGCAACGCCACTTCTCAGTCCTCGCTCACCATACCCGTCCCCGCCGTCACGCGGACCGTTTGTGACGTGTCCGCGGCCAGGACGACGGTCCCGTCATTGCTGAGCAGTGTTCCCCAGCCGTTGTAAGGCCGGCCGAGCCAGTCGAACTCGACCTCGGCCTGCCCGCCGAAGCTGGCGGAACTGATCTGCACCCCGGTGAACTCGTCCTGGTCGAGCGAGACGACGAAACTGCTCGCGCCCGTCACCGGGTGGGTCACGGCGATGCGGCTGGCGCGGCCCGGCTGGTCGCGATGCTCGATGAACGTCTCATAGCTTTCGCCGGCGGTGTTGAAGCGTATCCACGTGCGGCGCCGGGTCGCCATGGCCAATGAGCGTGCCATCTTGATGTGTCCGGCCAGCTCGCTCGATGCGCGCCACAGCCGGGTGTTGTTCATGTTCATGAACGCCGGGACGGCGGTGACGGCGATGATCGAAGCGATCGTAATGGTCACGATCAGCTCGATGAGGGTGAATCCGTTGCTGTTCCCTGTTCTCGGCTTCATCCTAACCGCCGCTGTTCGGGCCGGCCGAGCGGTTGTCCGCCGGCAGCGCGGCCTCAGCGGCGCTCCTCAACCGGTCGTCGGGCCGGCACTGGTCGATGCAGAACCGCAGCTCGCGGTGTGCCTCTTCGAGAAGGCCCTTGCGCAAGCATGCGGCTGCAAGCTGCCAGCGCAAGAGCGGCGAATGCCTGTCGAGCGCGCACGCCCGGCGCAAATGCTCCAGCCCACTGTTGTTTTCGGCTGGAATGGAACGAAGCTTAGTGTTCTTGAGCATCAATCGGGCGAGGCGGGCGTGATTGGCGGCGTCCCGCGGGCTGAGTTCGATCGCTCTAAGGTAGCTCCTGCGGGCGGCTTCCGCGTCTCCGGGCACGTGGGCCATGCCGAGAACGGCCAGGTGCGTTGCCGCCTGCGTATCGCCCAGATAAGCCCGGAAATGGCTGGAGATCGGGCACAGGGCGACGGCGAACGGAGCGTTGAAACGGCCGGCCTTCAGGAACTGCTGCGCGGCGAGCGGCCTGAGCGTGCAGAACACCGCGGCCGTGCCGGCTGCCAGCACGCCGAGCGCGAAGGCGCGCCGTATCCGCCGGCCGGCCGGCGATACTTGGGCCGGCAGGTGCGGCAGTGCGAGCCGTGAATGCGCGGCCGCAATGACGCCGAAGCAGATGAATATCGGCAGCGCGGTGGCGGGGACGTAGAGGTTGAAATCGACGAGGCTGTGGAGGAGCGCGGCGCCCGCGCCGGCACAGCACGCCGCCAGCAGCGCACCTTCGGCAGGATGGGCCGGTGCGTGAAGCACCTGCCGCCCCATCCGGGCGACCCGCCAGAGCAGCCAGAGCAGCGCGGCAAACCCGACGATGCCCAACTCCGCCAGAACCTGAAGATAATCGTTGTGGGCGTACAGTGGCGGCGAGCCCGCGAGCGACACCCGCCGGTGCGCGGGATAGTCGATGTAATACGTGTCGAGGCCGATGCCGAGCGGAAGGCTCTGAGCGATCATATCGAGCGTGCTGTCCCAGTAGGAGAACCGGTCCGCCAGGGTCGCCGCGCGGTGTGGGCGGAACGTCGAGAGGATGCGCCGGCGGAGATCAGCCCTTAACGCGAGCGCCGCGCCGCCAACGGCGAGCGCGAGCGCCGCGAGAGCGGCAATGGCCGCCGGCCGGAGCCGGACCGTCCGCCGCCGCACGAGTTCCCAGCCCAGCAGGCACATGCCGGCCGCGCCGGCCACCCATGCTCCACGGGACTGCGACAGGGCGAGCGCGAGAGCCAGCGCCGCCGCCGCCAGCAAGAACCCCGCACGCCGGCGCGCCGTCCGCGCGGCCGCCGCAAGAGCGGCCGCCATCGGGAGCGTGATGATGAGGAACCCGGCGAACGTGTTCGGCGTGACGAACACGGACTGCGCCCGCCTCGGGACGCCGTCACGAAGCGTCAGACCCTCCCATATCCCTCGCACGGCCAGGATCACGGCGAGCACGACGAGGGCCGTGCACAGCGCCCGCGCGTGCCACGGCTCCCGGAGCCGGTCGAGGACGAGCAGGAAGGCGACTGTGCAGGCCAGGACGCGCGCCGCGCCCGTCAGCGAAACGAATGCGTCGATGGACCATACGGCGGACGCCGCGGCAACTGCCAGGAACAGGCAGAGCGGGGCGAGGGCGGGGGAGGCGGGCGGGCGAGCGCCATCTGCGAGAAGCCACCCACGCACGAGCGCCGCGCCCAGACAGATCGCGGCGACGGTCAGCGCGGTGAGCGGGACGAGATCACGGCCGGCCCCTTCATCGAACGGCGCGATGAAAGTCAGGAAGAGCAGGCCGGCAAGCCAGAGATTGAGATGGCGGTTCTTTGCGGGCATAAGAAGGGACGGGGCGCCCCGCGCGGCCGGCGCCGCGAGGCACCCCGGACCGGTTTCTGTCGCGCGGGCTAGTCCGTGTGTACGCTGCAGGTGACCTTGCCCGTGCTGGAGTTGTACGTCCACGTTCCGCCGGTCGGACAACTCGGCACGGAGCCGTCGGCATACAGCGTCGTGGCGGTGTAGTCCGCCGGGAACGTCGGCGTGGAGCCGCCCGCGGCGAGCGAGTTGTAGTAGATCGAGGAGGCCGATGCGACGACGCCTCTCTGGAACTTGCACGACGCCTCCTCGGCCTTGTCGCTCAGGTCAATGTACTTCGGTATCGCGACCGCCGCCAGGATACCGAGGATCACAATGACCACCACCAACTCGATCAACGTAAACGCGTCTTTCTTCCTCTTCCACATTGTCCTTTTACCTCCTTCCCGGTTCCGGGGATCCCATCCCTTTCCGATCGCTGCCCTGAATCACACTTAACTCAGCCGCCCATCACTTCCATCATATCCCACATCGGCAAGAACACGGCAAGCGCCATGAACAAGAGGCCGGCACCGAGCGTGAGGGTGATCATCGGCTCGATAGCCTGGTTCAGCCGAGCGATCGCCACCCTCGTTTCCCGGTCATAATGTTCGCCAACGGCCTCCATCATTTCGGACATCGCGCCGGTCTTCTCGCCGACGGCAAGCATGTGCTTGACCAGCGGCGGGAACTTCGTCCGGCTGTCAACCGCGGTCGCCAGATTGTTGCCTTCCTGAACTGCCTCGCGAACCGACTCGATGTCCCTGGAAATCGACCGGTTGCCGATTGTCCGGGCGATAACCTTCAGCTCTTTCAATATCGGCAGGCCGCTCTCGCTCAGCGTGCCGAACATGTGCGCGAAACGAGCCATGCTCGCTTTCATTATTATCGATCCGACCAGCGGCAGCGTTAGCACGAATCTATCGAAGTTCATGCGCCCCCTGGGGGTACGAACGTACCAGACGAACGAGGTGATGCCGGCGGCGATCATCAGGATTGCCACGTGCCAGTAATCCTGGCGGATCGCGTTGATGCCGACCATCACGCGCGTCGGCAGGGGCAGGTCGTGGCCCACGCGGCCGAACAGCTTGGAAAACGTGGGAATCACAAAGGTTACGATGACAAGGAACGCAGCCGCCATCGCCCCAATGACCGTCATCGGGTACCTCAGGGCCGCCTTCACCGTCTCGCGCGTTTGGGCCTCGTTCTCCAACAGCACCACCAGACGATCCATCACCTCGTCGAGCATGCCACCCGTTTCGCCCGCGAGCACCGTCGACACGTACACCTCAGAGAAAACCTTCGGGTGGTGCGAAAGAGCGGTCGACAACGTTGAGCCGCCCTCGACGTCGCCCCGGATCGCCATGATGACCCGCTTGAGCGCCGGATTCGTCGTCTGCTCGCTGATCGCGTCCAGGCTCGACAGGAACGGCAGGCCGGCCTTGTACAGTGTTACCAACTGCCGGGTGAACATGATGATGTCGGTGCTCTTCACGCGCTCGAACAGGGATGAGGACGACTGGGCCGCGGCCGCGCCGGCGGCCTCGGTCTCGACGCTGATCGGGATCAGACCCATCGAGCTGATGCGCTTCGCGACCGCGCCTGACGAGTCGGCCTCGACGCTCTCGACGACGAACTCGCCCGATGGCTTCCTGGCCTTGTACTTGAAGCGCGGCATCGATGCAGCTCCTGCGTCAGTCCAACTGCGTCACACGCGTGACTTCTTCCAGTGTGGTGATTCCATCGAGCGTTTTCTGTATCCCATCTTCGCGGAGCGTACGCAGACCGCTCTCGCGCGCAAGGTCGTACAACTGGCGGGAGGTCGGCTTGTGAAGCATCGCCTCGCGGATCTCCTCCGTCACCGTCATCAGCTCGAAAATGCCCGTGCGGCCGTGATAGCCCGTCTGGTTGCATGCCGAGCAGCCGGCGCCCTTGTAGAAGGTATGCTCGTCCTTGTGTTCGAGCAGGCCGGCCTCCTCCAGCAGGCCGACGGGCGGGTTGTACGTCTTCTTGCACCGGTGACACACGACCCGGATGAGCCGCTGGGCGAGCACGCCGCCGAGCGAGGCCGACACGAGGAACGGCTCGATCCCAAGGTCCGTCATGCGCGTGACGGCGCCGGGCGCGTCGTTCGTGTGCAGTGTCG
>JBDREM010000132.1:0-23603 GCA_043819695.1 Planctomycetota bacterium | reverse complement strand
TTCACCCACACCATCGAGGAAGACTTCGGTGCGACCCACCGCGTCGTGCCCGGCTGTCCCAACGCCCAGGCCGAGGCCGAGAGCCTGCACAGCCGGATCGAGCCCGAGTTCTTCGACATCGAGGACTTCGCCGGCCCCCTCGACTTCTGGCAGAAGATCGCGACCTGGCAAAACTGGTACAACCTCCGGCGGAAGAACCGCAGTCGCGAGTGGCGGTCGCCCGCCGAGACCTTGCGCCAGTTGCAGCCCGACCGCGACCTCGCCGTCTTGGGGTACTATCTACCTGCGCACCCCGGTTGATCTTCGCGTGGCGCTTGTTTTTCGCCCCGAAATGCGCATAATAGACGCGCAGCACACGCGCCCGTAGCTCAATTGGATAGAGCGTCGGTCTACGGAACCGAAGGTTGCAGGTTCGAGCCCTGCCGGGCGTGCCAGGGACAAGTGGGGACAAATAACGACAATTATACGCCGCCCAAGGCTTGTGACACTCCGCCTGCCTCCGACCCGTGGTGCAACGACTGGGGACCGGCCGCACCTGAGTGAATATCTTGATGACCATCCCGAACACAACTGACGCCCGTCCCCGCAGCTATCCAGTGCAGATAGCCGCCGTGCTTCTCGGGTTCACGCTTCTGCGAACGCTTGTCGCGGCCCACCTTCCCCTGGTGGAAGACGAAGCATACTACTGGATGTGGTCGCGCGACCTGGCCGCAGGCTACTTCGATCATCCGCCGATGGTCGCCTTCTTTATTCGCGCAGGAACAGAGTTGCTCGGCCCGACGGCGCTGGGCGTCCGCCTCGCGTCGGTCGTCGCCGGGTTGATCGGCTCGCTCGTGTTCTATCGTTTCTGCCGCGACATGCTGGGTCCGGCGGCGTCGCTGGCCGGTCTCGTCTTCTTCAGCATCGGTCTGCTCGTGCTTCCGTTCACGATCTTCGCGACGCCCGACGCCCCCCTGCTCCTGTTCTGGATTCTGTCGCTGTGGACCTTTCACCGCGCGGTTGTCCGCTGCGGGCTGTTCCGGTGGGTGGTCGCAGGCGCGGCGGTCGGCCTGTGCATTCTGAGCAAGTACAACGGCTTTATGTTGCCGATCATCTTCCTGTGCTTTCTTGTGTTCACCGCGCGGGGCCGGAGATGGCTGCGAAGCCCCGCTCCGTACGCCGGGCTGCTGACGGCTCTGCTCGTGGCGTCCCCGAATATCCTGTGGACCGCGTCGCACGGCGGTGTCACGTTCCTGACCCCCGCGAAGGGCGCGGGCAACTTAAGCTTGGCGGCAAGCGCTCGCCAGTTGGGCCTCCTTGTGGGGCATGTCCTGGTCGGGCTCAACCCCGTGTTGCTGGCTGCGTGGGTCCGGCAGAGCGCCGCCGGACTGCGGCGGAGCGAATGGCGGCGCGACGAGTCGTTCCTGTTTTGCTGCTGTGCGTCTTGGCTCCCGCTCGTGGGATTCGGCCTGCTCAGCCTTGTGCAAAACGTCCACGCCCAATGGATCGCGACGTGCCTGGTAGCGGCGATACCCGTCACGTTCCGCGGGTTCCTTCACAGCCGGAGCGCTCCCAACCGGTTGCTCCGCGCCGGGCTGTGGACGGGAGCCGGGCTGCTGGTGCTGGCTTCGGCGGCCGTGCTTGCCGTGGTCGAGTCGAACTGGCTCCTTTCGGCCAGCGTGCCCAAGCCCGTGGCCACGCTTGCGGTCGAGGCCCGTGGCCAGAAGCAACTCGCCGCGAGGATTCGCAGGGAACTGGCGGAGCGGCCATCTCAGACGCTGCTGATGTCCGCCGACTTCCACTTCACCAGTCTACTGGGCTGGCTGGCCGCCGACACACCGGCGCCCGTCCTGCCGCTCCGGCGGAAGCGGTTCGGGCAATATGAGTTCTGGTACCGCGACGGAATGTACCGGGGGTGGGACGCCGTGTACGTCGACAAGTACTTCGAGAAGAAACACTCCGCTCGCCTGCGCGACGCGTTCGAGCAGGTTACACGGCTGGCCCCTGAGCCCGTGGAGGCAAACGGTCGCCGAATCCGGCAGTTCGAGGTCTTTTCCTGCCGCGGGTTCCGCGGGCCGCTCCGGCGAGAAACTCCCGCCGTGTCCCTGCCGAAAAGTCCATCCGGCCGGGAGTGACGCTGCCGGCGGCGCCGCGGCCCAGTGCTTCTCTCTGCCGGGAAGGCAATTCGGGACATCCCGCTCCCGTAGGGTCTGAAATGACGAACGTCAGGTGGCAGCGGGAGGACAATCGGGGAGCAGCGGGTGTACCTTCACCATTAACAGGAACCTCGCGCCGCCTTGAGACCGGTAGGCCCTCAAACGTTCAGAGCGCTGCCGCTTCCCCCTTCGGAACCGAAGGTTGCAGGTTCGAGCCCTGCCGGGCGTGCCAGACAAGGAAAGGGGCAACCGTGATGCGCGGCGGTTGCCCTTTTGCCTTCCTTGGTGAGAAGGTGGCATGACGGGCTCACTCGGCGGCGGCCGGCATCCACGGCTCGCACGCCGGCTGCGGAACGACGGTCTCCTGCAAGACGTCGGGCGGCGTGGCGTCGAGCAGTTCGTAGACCTTTCGGACGTGCTCGCGGAAGAGCGCGTCGAACTCGGCGCCGCCGACAGCCGTGTGGTCCTCGCCATACCACCAGAACCAGTCGCTCCCCTCGGCGATGTAGATTTGCTCGAGCGCGGCCTCGAGCTTTTCGGGCGGCTGCCCGCCCTCGGCAGCTTTCGCCTCGTACAACTCCCTTGCCCGCGCGAGATGCTCCCACGCGAGGTTCTTCTCCCAGTGCCCCATCCACGGCGCGAAGCAGTGCGCGACCCAGGAGCCGGGGAAGATCGTGTCCAAGCTCTCGCCGGGCCCGAACCGGTCGAGATACTCGCTGATGTGCGTGAGCTCGATGTCCGGCGTCTCGGAGAGCAGCCGGTAGAGATGCCGCAGGAACACGACGCCCTGGTTCGGGTAGAACTCCCAGCAGTTCTCGCCATCGAGCGCGATCACGACGAGGGCATCGTCGGGCGCCTTCCGCCGAATGCGCTCGAGGTGGCCGAGCAGGTCTCTGGCCGCGTCGTGCGGCCTGCGAAGGTGATATGCGAATCCGATGAGGTCGGAGAGCGCGCTGTCGCGGAAGAGCACGGCGAGCTCGCGCCCGCCGCGCGAAAGCCGGTACGGCCGGTAGAGCGCGCCGGCTTGCTCGACCGTGCCGGCGTCGTCGCGCGAGATGCGGATGCCGAGCGTCCGCTCGAGGACTTCCTCGTCGGTCACGATCCAATCGATTCCCGCGTTGGCGAAGACGGCCGCGGCATCGTCACTGACCGCCGCCTCCGGCGGCCACATTCCGCGCGGCCTCCGGCCGAAGGTGCTCTCGTGCCGGGCGATCGCTCGTTCGGTCTGGGCGGCGGCGTCCTCGGGCGCCGAGATCATCGGGGCCGGCAGCGCGAGCGTCGGCCTGGCAGCGCGCGCCTTCGTGTGATCGCACAAGAGCGGGATGATGGGGTGATAGAACGGCGAGGTGCTCAGCTCGATCTGCCCGGCGTCGGCCAGGCGCCGGTAGAGCGGCATGATCTCGGCCATGACTTCGAGCTGCCGGTCAAGCACGAATTGCTTCTCGCCCTCGGTGAAGCCGCGTCCCTTACGAATCAGCTCGCGCAGTTCGAGGTCTTTCTCGATCACGGTGGGATGGAACGCCGCGAGGTTGCCCCAGACCTGAATGTCGCGGAGGTCGCCGGCCGCGAGCTCGTCCACAACGTCCTCCGCCCGGCCGCCGGCCGCGCGGCACCGGTTCAGCAGTCCGCGGAACCGCGGGAACGGGTGGATCATCGTCTCGTGATTGAGCGCGAACCCCGCTCGCAGCACGCCGGCGGCCCCCTCTAATGAAAGCGAGGCGGCCGGCGCCCGCGCGAGCATCATCGCGCTGTCCGTTGCCCCGGCAAGGTACTCGTTGATTTGCCGGACGAGCGAGGGGACGAAGTTGATGACCGGCCGGACGCGCGGGAATTCGGCGAGCAGGTTCGCCATGCCGATGTAGTCCTTGATCGCGTGCAGCCGGACCCACGGCATGGCGAATCGGCCCGTCGCGGGGTCCATGTAGTACGGCTGATGATAGTGCCACAGAAAGCTGACGTGCAGTTTTGTCATTCGCTCGCGCCCCCGGCCCGCGTCAGGCATACAGGCGGTAATCGATCTCCGGGAAGATGTTGTCGCGCCGCTCGAGGTCGGTCAGCGACGCCTCGTCGATCGAGCCCTTCCTGAGCTGGTCGTAGAGGTTGCCGAAGCGCTCGAGGTGATTCTTCGTGCGCCTGACGGCGTACTCGACGGCCGTGCCGGTCTTCATGATGAAGGCCCAGTCGCTGCTCTGTGCGAGCAGGAGTTCGCGCGCCGCCTGGTCGAGAGCGCGGCGTTCGAGTTCGCTCGGTGCAGCGAAGGCGGCGGCAAGCTCGCACATGCGCTCGGCGGCGACGTGCAGCCGGCGGTAGATCCAGTCGTTGCTGCCCGCGAGCCATATCTCGTGGTATCCCTTCCAGCCCCAGCTCGAGGCGCAAGGCTGCACGAGCTGATTGACCTCGTTCTCATCCAGATACTCGCTCGGCGTGACGGCTTCGAACACGTCCTGCTCGTCGGCGATCTTGCGAAAGAGCAGTTCGAGCCAGTCAGGCCCCTCATACCACCAGTGGCCGAAGAGCTCGGCGTCGTACGGTGCAACGATGATGGGCCGCCGGCCCATGCCGGGCGCCAGGTGCTCGATCTGCTTGACGCGGTTGAAGACGAAATGGGCCGCGTGCTCTTCGGCCTTCTCGCGGGCGAGGATCGGGTCGTACGGTTCCTTGTGCTTGTCCGCGCCCGTGATGCGGTAGTACTTGATCCCGGTGTCGATCCGGCCGCCGTCGGGATGCACGTACGGCCGGATATAGTCGTAGTCGAGATCGTATCCGACGTCGCGGTAAAACTCGCGGTAGGTCTGGTCGCCCGGATAGCCTTCGACGGCGCTCCAGACCTGGCGTGACGACTCGATGTCGCGCCCGAACATCGCGACGCCGGAGCGGCAAAAGACGGGTGCGTACACGCCGAACCGGGGCCGCGGCCTCGCGTAGGCGACGCCGTGGGCCTCGAGGACCGAATAGCGGATGCCGCAGCCGGCAAGCACGTCGTCGATGCCGGGCGCGTAGCCGCACTCGGGCAGCCAGAAGCCCTGCGGCCTGCGCCCGAACAGCCGCGTATGCTCGCTCACACCGGCCGCCACCTGTGCGCGAACCGCTTTCGGGTTCATCGCCATCAGCGGCAGGTAGCCGTGCGTGGCCGCGGATGTCATGATCTCGAGCGTGCCGAGGTCGCGGAACTTCCTGAACGCGCCGATAAGATCGCGGCCGTACCACTCGTTAAACATGCGCTCGCACTCGATGAAGCGGGCGAGGTACATTCTCGCGAGCCTGTCGAACGGCGGGTCGCGCCGCGTGCGTTCGACCTCCCTGAGCGCCAGCTCGATCAACTGCCCGATGCGGCGCGCGTAGCGGGAGCGCAGGAGTTCGTCGCTCAGCATCGACGCAAGCGGCGGCGTGATCGACATGGTGATCTTGAACGGCACGCCGTCGCCCGTCAGGCGTTCGAAGACGCCGAGCAACGGGAGGTACGTCTCGGTGATGGCCTCGAACAGCCAGTTCTCTTCGAGGAACACGTCGTGCTCGGGATGGCGGACGAACGGCAGGTGCGCGTGCAGGATAAGCGCGAGGGAGCCCGCGGCGTCGGCGCTGGCGCTAGGCGTTGGCCCCATTGCTCATTATTCCGGTTCGGCAAGGTTGCTGCATCACGCGTGAGGTTTGGGCGTCTGCTCTTGGGCCGGCATCTGGGCGGAGCCGGAGCTGGACAACGCCTCGTGCATGCCCTCGTGCCCCTCCATCCACTTCGTTCCGGCGGGCCCCCGGGCCTTGGCGACCTGCCCGTTCTCCACGGACGCGGTCACCCAAGTCTCCTCGCTCGCTCCCGCAGCGCGGTCGCCCGGGGTGGCGGCCAGGTTGCTGACCGCGAGCTTGACGGCTCGGCCGTCAGGCGCGGCCACTACGTACTCGACACAGTAAAGCTGCTCGGGCCCGCCGGCCTTAATGTACCAGTGGTCCGCCGAGGCATCGATCTTTATGGAAGCGAAATCGGCCGAGTCCTCGAGCCGCGGCCGCCCGGAGCCCGCCTCGATGAGGTCGGTCACGTTGTGCAGGCGCAACTGGAGCTTCACTTCGTCGGCCGGCACGGCCAGCTCGTCGATGGCGGCGTTGATGCGTTCCCCGGGAATCTCCCAGTATGCATGCAGCCATTCCGGATCCCGCGGCATCAGCACGATATAGTCGCCCTGGTATGTTTCGGTCAGCCCCTCGGGCAGCGGGAAATCCTTGTCCGCCGGCGTGTCCGGGCTGTTCTGCAGGTCATTCTCCGCCTCGTTCATTGCCCGTATTCTCCTGTCTCGACCCCGAGCGCCATGCTGTCGCGGGCCATTTTTCAGGCCGCTCAATACTACCAAGCGCGAGGGCAATGTCAAGCGACAGTGCGGCTCGAGGGTGGAGCGCTCACCGGCGCGACACTGCGAAGTCGACGATCAAGGGGTAATGGTCCGACCCCACGTCGGGGCCGACCTGCCTGTCGACGATCTTGATACCGTCCGAGTACAGGCAGTGGTCGATGGGGACTCGAAGCAGCACGTTGTGCACAGGCCACGTCGGCTGAAAGCCGTGGCCGGGCGAACTGTCGTGCAGGCCGGCCTCGCCGAGCAGCCGATGGAAGAAGTGCGACCACTGCGTGATGTTGAGGTCGCCAAGAAGCAGGACGGGCGAGTCGACCCCGCGGACGAACTCCGCCGCCGCCGCAAGCTGCTCGTTCCGCAGCCGGGCGTAGTCTGCGCCGACGGGCGGCAAGGGATGCGTGCCGAAGACCGTGAACGGGCTCCCCTCGAACAAGACCTCGGCGGCGACCGAAGGCACTCCGGCCGCGCCGAGGGTCACGATCTCCACGTTCACAAACGGCACCTTGCTGAACAGGGCGATCCCGAAGTTGTCCGACCTCGGCCGCTTGATCGAGTAAGGATACGCATCGCTCAAGTCATCCAGCGCCAGCAGCCACCATGCATCGACCTCGAGCAGCAGGAGAAAATCCGGGTTGTACTTCCCGATCGCCGCCTTGACCACGCCGGCACCCCGATTGGCGGTGTGGACGTTGATCATCATCGCACGCAGCGGCACAAACGAGCCCCCGCCGGCCGGAGCTATGTAGAACGGGACAATGAGCGCGAGATTGACGGCGCAGAACACCGCGAACACGCCCGCCGCCCGCGCCGTCCGCAGCAACACGAGCGCGAGAGCAATGGCGGCAAGCGCCACGAGGTACTGCATGCGAAAATGGCAGACAAGTTCGAGCGGCCACCACAGGCCGCTCGCGAACCCGGCGAGTGTCAGGCCCGACACCACGCCGCCCGCAGCGACGAGAACGCGACAGATCAATCGCCCGGCCCCGTGCCGCCGTCCCTCGCCCTTCTCGCTCATCTGATCTGCGCCCTGTTCGTTCCGTGAAAGCGCCGCTCAACCCGGCGCAGCGACAAGCCGCCGAAAGTCCTCGCCCAGCATCCGCTCGATGGCGGGCGTGGCGCGCCAGAACTGCTTCAGGCCGACGTACTCCGCCGCCGCCTGCGCCTCGCCGGGCCGCACGCCCCACTCGGCGCGAATCATCAGGTTCTTCGACGTGCTCTCCGGCGAGACGAACTCCGCCACGCTCGTCCGGTAGCCCATGATCCGGAGCGCGAGCGCGCGGAACGCGTCGGTCACGATGTCCGCCAGCCGCTCGCGCAATATGCCCTGCCGCAGAACGGCCCGGAGCGCGTCGGCCTTCAATTGGTGATGAAGCTCGTGCTGACAGCAGGGGGCGGCAAGAATGACGCGGCTCTGCCACTTGACGCCTTGCGCGATCGCCTCGTCGGTCGCCGTGTCGCACGCGTGCAGGCTGAGAACGATGGCCGGCCGCGCGGCCGGCTCGAATTCCGCGATGCTCGACACGTGGAACGCCAGCCCGTACCACCCGAGCGAGTCGCGCAATCCGGTGCACTTGCGGATGAGGTCTTCGTTCGCGTCCATCCCGGTGATGCGCGCCGGCACGCCGCGCACGTGGTTGAGATAATGATACGCGGCGAACGTCAGGTACGCGCTCCCGCAGCCGCAATCGATGACGCCGACCGGCTCCCCTCCCCGCTTGCCGGGCAGCACCTGGTCGATCACACGGAGGAACTCGTTGATCTGCGAGAACTTGCCCCGCATTGCAGAGCGCACCTTGCCGTTCCGGTCCACGATCCGCAGCGCCGCGAGCAGCGGGTCTCGCGCGTCGGCCGGGAGCAGATGCCGCTTCGCGCGGTCGTGCGAAAGGTCCGGCGCTTCCTCGTGCCGCGACGGCTTCCGCCGCATTATGGAGACCGCTCCCTTCTTCGAGATGCGCAATTGGACGTCGGCCGAGGCGGACTGCACGAGAATCTGGCCGAACGACATGGCGAGCGCCTCATCGAGGCGCCGGTCGGCCCGAGCGCCCGAGGAATTCTTGGCGATGTCCTTCTGGCCGTCGAAATACGAAAACTGAAGCTTGCGGACGCCCCTGACACTGACCGGCCGCACGACGATCCTGACCCAGCGCGCCTCCTCCTCGTTGCGCGGCCCGCTGAAAGTCGCCTTGAGGAACGTCTCCTCGTCGAAGACTGCTCTCTTAACCACCGCCTTGTAGTCGTCGACGGCCATTGCCCGTATCTCGGAAGGCAGTGTGGACGAGAGAGCGTTGCCGGATGAAGGCCCGCTCACTCACGGTCGGCTCTCAGCCGAGCGATTGCTTCACAAACTTCATCAACCCGCCGGCGGCGATGATGTCCTGCATTTCCTTCGGGAACGGCGGCGTTTCGTACTCGCGGCCTTGCGTGGCATTCCTGATGCGGCCGTTCGCGAGGTCGACCACGACCTCGTCGCCCGGTTGGATTTCCTCCGCCGCCTCGGGGCAGGCCAGGATCGGCAGGCCGGTGTTGATGCAGTTCCGGAAGAATATCCGTGCGAACGTCTTCGCGATCACGCACGACACGCCCGCTCCCTTGATCGAGATCGGCGCGTGCTCGCGCGAGGAGCCGCATCCGAAGTTCGCCCCGCCCACGATCACGTCGCCCGGCTGGACCTTCTTCGCGAACGCCGGGTCTGCGTCTTCCATGCAGTGGGCCGCCAGCTCCTTCGGGTCGATCGTGTTGAGGTATCGCGCCGGGATGATCTCGTCGGTGTTGACGTCATCCCCGAATTTCCACGCTTTGCCTTTCATGGTGCTCTCCGTGCGGCGGCGGCCGCATCATGGCCGCCTGCCGCGCCTGGTGCATGAACGCCTCGATCCTCAGGTCCTCGCCCGCCTGCTCGTGCCCGTCGTACTCCATCTTCAGGCACGGGATGTTATCGTGGTCGGCGACGAACTTCCGGAGCAGCGCGTTCACGATCGTGCCCGGGATGCAGTTGAACGGCGCGATGTTGACGATCCCGGCGAATCCGCGCTCGGCGTATTCCACGGCGCGGCCCATGCTCAGCACGGCCTCGCCGCGGACCTCGGGCGCGATGTACGGGGCCGCGCGCTTGAGTATCTTCGTGGTCGGCTCCTCGATCCAGAAATCGGCGATCGCTCCCTCGAACGGCCGCGAGAGCGTCCGTACGTCGCGCCCTTTCGCCCACTCCTTTGCGTGCTCGATCAGCAGGCTCTTCAAGTCGCGGTTGACTAGATGGTCCGCCCGCCGCTCCCAGTCGATGTAATCGATCCACTCCTGCGTCGGCGGCAGCAAGACCTCTGCACCGGCCGCCTCGAGCTTCCGCACGATGGAGTTGTTCGCAAACTCGTTGCAGCGGACGTAAATCTCGCCGATGACGCCGATCTTCGGCCGCGGGGCGCTTCGATCCACCTCGACAGCATCGAACGCGGCCCGGAACCCGGCGGCGAGCGACGCCGCGTCACCAGCCGTCTCGATCGCCTCCTCCGCCTCGGCCAGACAGCGGGCGTAGAGGACGTCCGTCTGACCCGGCGAGACCTCGTACGGCCGGGTGTGCAGTACGAGCTTCTGGAGCAGGTCGACGAGCAGGAATCCACGCCAGGCCATCCGGCGGAACGCGGTGCCGAGCTTCGCAAGTGCCGCGCGGTGGCCGCGCTCCTGATCCAGCACGAAGATCGGCACCTCGGAAAGACCGATGTCGTCGAGCACCATCCGATGGAACTTGTTGTACTGGCCGAACCGGCAGGGGCCGGCGGCCTCGGGCATCAGGAACGCGCTCGCCGCGGGATCGAAATCGGGCGCCATTGTCTGCCGGACGATGTCGCCGGTCGTGATGATGCAGGGATAACACTCGCGGCCGGTGGTGAACTTGCGGCCGATGGCGAGGCTCTCCGCGTCGGCCATCGGCATCGCCCGGGCCGAAATGCCGTGGTGCCTCATTGCCGCGGCGAGCACGCGGCCGTGGTCGGACATGTGCGGGACGTAGAGCGCGCGCCCCTTCTCGCGCACCGGCACGTAATCAGGCCGGCCCGCCGCGGCGCTCACCGGGCGCGGCCGCTTGCCGCCGGCGTTTCGCACGCTGTCGAGGAATGCCTCGCAGCGCGTGAGCACGCCGCCGTCGGCGCTGTGTTCGTCGATCTCGATGGTCAGGTACGGCTTGCCGTTCATCTCGTGCTCGAAGAACTTGCTGATGAAACTGTCCGGCCCGCAGCCGAAGTTGGTCACGTAGGCCGCGTGGATCTTGTCCTGCGACCGGAGGTACCGGGCGGCGGCGAGTATCCGCTGGCCGTACTTCCAATACATGTGCGGAAAGTCCCTGGAGACGTCCGCTCCGTCGAGCGGCAGGAAGTCGATGGGCAGCGCGACGGCGCCCATCTCGCGCAGCTTCTCGGGCAGGTTCAGGTTCAGGCCCGTGTCGCAGCCGTTGTACGGCCGGCTGATTATGGCGACGGCGACGTCGTCGGGCCCGAGCGAGTCGATGACCTCGCGGCCGTGGTCGCGCACTGTGCGGAAGAATGCATCGAGTGCATCGAACGCGGCGGCCGCGGCGCGGCGGCCGGCGCGCCCCGAGCAGCCAAGCTGTCTCGCCAGCTTCGCGAGCACGCCGGCCACGTGCTTTCGGCCGCGGCTCATGTGGATCACCGGGTCGAGCGTCTCGGCGCCCGACCGGCTCACGTCGACGGCCGAGCGAATGAAGTGCGGCACCGCTTGAATGTACGGGCAGGCGTAGGAGTTGACGAAGCCGGGCTCCGTCGGCTCCAGGTTGACGACGCACGGCAGGAAGATGTAGTCGGCGCCGCGGTCGATCAGGTCGAGCACGTGGCCGTGGGCAACCTTGATCGGGAAGCACGTCTCGGCGGCGACGTGGCCGACTCCGTCGCGGATGATCTGCTGGTTCGTGTCGCCCGACGTGATCACGCGGAACCCCAGCTCAGTGAAGAACGCTTTCCAGAGGGGATAGAGCTCGAAGTAATGCGCGGCCTGCGGAATGCCGACCGTCTTGCCGTTGGGCTGGTCCGGCTCGTTCTTGGGGTATGCGTTGAGGAGCGCCTTCTTGCGCTCCAGGAAGAGGCGGGGCAGGCCGGTCACCTTGCCGCGGCTCTTTTCCTCGTCGAACTTGCCGCAGCGGCTCCCGTAGTACAGCGGGCGCTCGCCGCTCACCGTCACGCGCTTGATCTCGCAGTGGTTGGGGCAGTCGCCGCACTCGAACGGCTCGACCGTGTAGTGCCGGCCGCTGAGGCCGAAGCCCTTGAACTTCGACGGCCCGGCGGTCTCCTCCATCGCAATCAGCGCCGCGCCGATCGCGCCCATCACGTCGTGCTGGGGCGGCACGATGATCCTCTTGCCGGTGATCTTCTCGAACGCGGCTCGCACGCCCCGGTTGTACGCCGTGCCGCCCTGGAAGAGGATCACGTCGCCCACCTTGCGCCGCTCGACCACCTTGTTAAGGTAGTTGTGCACGATCGAGTAGCACAGGCCGGCGATGAGGTCGTTCAGTCCGACGCCCATTTGCTGGTAGTGATTGAGGCTCGACTCGACGAAGACGGTGCAGCGCTCGCCGAGCGAACAGGGAGCCTTCGCCGCGAGCGCCGCCTCGCCGAACTCGCGGTCGATCTTCACGCCGAGGCGGTCCGCCTGTTCCTCGAGGAACGAGCCCGTCCCCGCCGCGCAGACCTTGTTCATCGCGAAATCAACGACCGTCCCGTGATCGAGCGAGATGTACTTCGAGTCTTGCCCGCCGATCTCGAAGATCGTATCGACCTCCGGGCAGACGAACGCGGCCGCGCGCGCGTGCGTAGTGATCTCGTTCTTGACGATGTCCGCTCCGATGAAGTCGCCCGTCAGGTACCGGCCGGATCCGGTCGTGCCGGCGCCGCGCACGACGACCCTGCCCTTGAACACCTCATCGATGCGAACGAGCCCGCGCTGGATGGCGTCGATCGGCCGGCCTGCGGTCATCAGGTATTCGCGCGCGATCACGCGCCGCCGGCTGTCGAGCAGGACGAGGTTCGTGCTGATCGAGCCGACGTCGACGCCGAGATAGACGTCGATGGGCCCGCCGTCCGCGTCCACAGGCGCCGGTTCCGTCTCGCAGGAGTAGCCCGCGTCTTGCAGCGGGTCGAGGCGGCTGGCCGTCAGCTTGTACTCCGCGAGATGCTTGTCGATGGCGGCAAGGCCCGGCATCGGGGCGAGCGTTCCCGCTTTGCGGGCGCTCAGCACCGCGCCGATCGCGCCCATCGAGGCGAAGTGCTCGGGCACGATCAGCTCGCCAGGGGCCAGCTCGAGCACGTTCTCGAACGCCTTCACCATGCCGGCGTTCGCGGCGACGCCGCCCTGGAACGCGATGGGCTTCTCGAAATCCTTCCCGCGGCAGATGCTGCTCTGGAAGTTGCGGGCGAGCGCGTGGCAGAGCCCGGCGACGATGTCGTAGTCGGGCGTCGCGTCCTGCTGGAGGTGAATCATGTCGGTCTTCGCGAACACGCTGCACCGGCCGGCGATACGCGGCGGGTGCACCGACCGCAGCGCCAGCTCGCCGAACTCGTGCTCGATGGAAAGCCCGAGCCGCGCGGCCTGCTGGTCAAGGAACGAGCCGGTGCCGGCGGCGCAGACGGTGTTCATCGCGAAATCGCTGATGCGGGCGTCGGCCACGTCGCCGTCCCGGTCGAGCTTGATGAGCTTCGAGTCCTCCCCGCCCATCTCGATGATGGTGCGCACGCCGGGGCAGAACGCCGCCGTGCCGGCGCTCTGGGCGACAACTTCGTTGACGGCCTCGATGCCCAGGATGCCGCCGAGCAGCTTGCCGCCGCTGCCGGTCAGCGCCAGGCCGGCCACCTGTTCCAGCGGAGCCAACGAGAGAATCTCGGCGAGCAGGCCCCGCGCGGTCGCTACCGGCTGGCCCTTCGTTCGGACATAGAACTCCCGAAGAACGTTGCCGGCATCGTCCAGCAGCACGCCCTTCGCGGCGACGGAACCGATGTCGAGCCCGACGAGGAACTCCCCGCCCTCCCGGGTGGTCTCAGACGCGTCCTCATCAGCAGCAACCATCCCGTCTCCCATCAGCATTCGCTCTCCCATCGCGCCGGTGTCAGTGCAACCTCAGTTGCCGGCCGGCAAGCCATATGATAGCGCTCCCTTGCGGTCGAATCAAGAGCCGCAGACGCGGCCCGCAGCAGAAATAAAGCGGGCGCCGGCGCTCGGATCGCCGCCAGGCGCACGTGACCGTTCCAATGTCGGTGTGTTGCTGTAGCCGCGGTCACGGACCTCGGCCGGGCCGCCCTCAATGCGGGCGGCTACAGAAACAGTGCACTGAGCAGATCGGGACCACACGGACATTGGAACGGTCACAGGCGCGCCGGCCGATTGACGCGGCGGGCGCGCGCCCGATATAATCCGCGTGTGCCAGACCAGCGGAGGGTGCCTTGGCAAAGGTCAGGACGAAATTCATCTGCCAGCAGTGCGGGGCGCAGTCGCCGCGATGGGTCGGCCGCTGCCCCGGCTGCGGCGAATGGAACTCGATGGCCGAGGAGGTCGAGCAGGCGGAGACGCCCTCGATGCGCCCGTCGCTCGACAGCGGTGCGCCGGTGCCCATCTCGGAGATCGGGCTGGACGACCATGTCCGCGTGGCGACGGAGATATCCGAGTTCGACCGCATCCTGGGCGGCGGGTTCGTCGCCGGCTCGGCCGTGCTCGTCGGCGGCGACCCCGGCATCGGCAAGTCGACCCTGATGCTCCAGGTCTGCCATCAGATCACCCGCGCCGGATACTCGGCCCTGTACGTGACCGGCGAGGAGTCGCTGGCACAGATGGCGTTACGGGCGCGGCGGCTGGGCGTGAAGTCCGACCGGCTGCTCATCGCGGCGCAGACCAGCCTCGACTCGATCATGGCAAACGCGCGGAAGCTCGAGCCCGGCCTGCTCGTGATCGACTCGATCCAGATGGTCCATAAGCCCGAGCTGGGCGGGGCGCCCGGCAGCGTCACACAGATTCGCGAGTGCGCCGCCGAGCTCATCTGCCTCGCCAAGCAGAGCGGCATGCCCGTCGTCCTCGTCGGGCACGTCACCAAGAGCGGGGCCATAGCGGGCCCGAAGATTCTCGAGCACATGGTCGATACGGTCCTCTATTTCGAGGGCGACCTGTATCACGCCTACCGCGTGCTGCGGGCGGTCAAGAACCGGTTCGGGTCGACGAACGAGATCGGCGTGTTCGAGATGCGGTCGGACGGACTGCGCGAGGTCACGAACCCGTCGAAGCTGTTCATCTCCGGTTACGGCGGGGGCGTGGGCTCGGCCGTGGTGCCGAGCATCGAGGGCACGCGCCCGGTGCTCGTCGAGGTGCAGGCGCTCGTGACGCGCGCCACCTACGGGACGCCCGAGCGAAAGGTGTCAGGCGTCGACCGCAACCGGGTGCCGATGCTGTTGGCGGTGCTCGACCGCCGCGGCGGTTTACAGCTCGGCGGACAGGACGTCTTCGTCAGCGCGGCCGGCGGGGTGCAGGTGGCGGAGCCGGCGGCCGACCTGGCGATTGCGCTCGCGATCGCGTCGAGCTTCACCGACAAGGCGCTGGCGCCCCGGTCGGTCTTTATGGGCGAGGTCGGGCTGGGCGGCGAGGTCCGTTCCGTGACGCAAATCGACGCAAGAATTGCCGAGGCCGCGCGGCTCGGCTTCAAGCGGGCCTTTGTGCCAGGAGAGAGCGCCAAGCCTCTTGCGGGCAGGAAGGCTCTGGACATCGTGCCGATTTCCAATATCATAGAGGCCCTTGACGGATGCACCGGGCCGCAGTGACCGGAGGCGGGACATTGAGCAGGATCGTATTGGCGTGCCTGTTGCTGCCGGCCCTCGGCGGATGCAGCAGCGTTCCGTTCGGGCACGAGAAGGTCGCAGCCATCGTCGACCCCGGGGGCCGGTCGGTCGCGTTCATTCCCTTCAACGGCAACCGGGCGAAGTCGATCACGCTGGCCGACGGCATCACGCTGGCCGAGCTCGCGGCGATTCAGCTCAGGCAGGCCTTGCCCAACCTGAGGGTGCTGGGGCCGAGCGACATGCGAGACACGCTCCGGCTGGGCCTCGACGAGAGCCGGTGGCACGAGATCGGCCGCGACATCGGAGCCGAACTGCTCGTCGTCGGCGAGTTCACGTTTCTCGAAACACACCACGACAAGCTTCTGCAATCGCGCGAGGGGACCGTCGGGTTCAAGTTCCGCGTGCTGGACGTGTCGAAGTTCCCGCCGAAGCCCCTGGCGAACGTGAACTGGCGGTTCGGGTTCCCCGAGGACGTCGGGGCGAAGTTCGAGACACAGTACGCCTCGATGGACACCAACACGTTCCGCCAGCATTTGCTCCGTTACGGTGCCGGACACGTCGCCGGCACGTTCTACGACCACTTCGTCAAGAAGAGAGCGGCCGTCCGGCTCGACGTGAGCACTCGTAAGGAATAGCCGCGTGCCATCCGTTTTGGGGGTCACAAAAATGGCAAAGCAGGAAACATTCGACGCCAAGTTGGAGACGGTCAAGAGAGCATTTTCGGATATTTTTTCGGGCCGGGTCCTCGCCTGGCAGTTGGGTGGCACGATCCTCGCCGCGTTGTGCTTCGCCGTCGCCTGCTCGATTCCAACCGGGTCAAGCAGGTTCGGGGCGTTCATCCTAACCGGCCTGGGGTTCATCGCCGCATACGTGGTCCTGTCGGCGACCGGGTGCATCGTGACACGGATACTCGACACGTCCGGCCACGGCAAGGATGAGACCGACGGCGGTGTCGCGCCGCTGCATTTCCTGATCGACAACATCGGCACGGTCACGCTGCTGCCGCTGGTAGCGTCGGGCGCCGCGGTCGCTTGCGCCCTGATCTTCTACCTGCTCTCGCTGCCGGCCGGGGACAACGCATGGCAGACAATCCTCGTGCTGCTGGCACCCATCCCCCTTATCCTCGCGGTGCTGATAATCGCGGACCTCTTCATCCTCCTCTTCATTGTGCCGTCGATGGTGGTCACCGAACAGCCGCCGTTCGGCTACGCGCTCCGCAGGCTCTGGCGCCTGGGCTGCGCGCGCAAGATGGCGATGTCGAAGACGTTCGGCGTCGGCCTCGCCGCATCGACGCTCGCCATCCTGCCGGCCGCGCTCGTGCTGTTCGCTGCGGCGAGCGCGTGCTCGTGGACACATTTCTCCGCAGCCTCCGGTCCGCCGGGCGACTTCGGGCGGTTCATGCTTCGCCTGTACTGCCTTGCCCTTCTCTGCGCGCCGGTCTCGTCCGTCGCGCTCGCCTTCCTCAACGCCCTGTCGTACAACGCCTACGGCGAGCTCGTTGAAGGTCTGGACGAAGAAGCGGAGTCGGACGAGGACACAGAAGAGAACGGCTCCGCTCTGAGCGGCGGCGAGGAACCCGACCTCGAAGTTGAAGACGACAAGGAAAGGAAAGACGCGAACGACTGATCCCACGCAGCTCGAAACGGCGTAGGGGCGACTTGAACCCGGCGCAGAGGGTCGAGAGGCGCGAGAAGATCGGCAAGGCGTGGGCGCCGGCAAAGGCCGCGCTCCGTTGAGGAAAGTCCAACTTGGCTGAAACGACTTGCCTCGAAAACGAAAATCTCAGGATCGACATCGCCGTCGAGCCGACGCTCAAGATCAGCGCGACGGACAAACGGACCGGGGCCGTGTGGGAATGTCCAGCGTCCCCGTTCGCCCTCCACTACTGGCACGCGGCCTCTTTCGAGGCGCGGTCCTGTCCGGTGAACCGGAGCCGCGGCTGGGACGTCCGCCTCATTCCCGACAACAGCCGGATATGCTTACAGTGCACGTGGCCGCGGGCCGCGTGCGGGTTCCGCGTAATCCTCGAACTCGACGGCCCGTCGCTCAAGGTCACGGTGCCGGGCCGAAGGTTCATCGAGAACCGCAAGCCTGACATACGGTTGATGGCGATCGACGTTCTGCCCGGCTTCGGCGGCGCACGAACCGGCGAAGAGGGCTTCCTCTTCATCCCGCACGACCGCGGCATGCTCTGCCGGTTCAACAAGACCGAAGAACACGAGGCGGCGGTGCTCCTTTACGCCGGCGACCGCGCCCTGACGGCGCCCGTGTTCGGCATCAGCCACGAGCACGCCGGCTTCGTCGGAATCATCACCAAGGGCGAATTCGACGCAGAGCTGGTGCTCGCAGCGAACGGCGGCCCCGGGCGCAATCTCAACTACGTCCACCCCCGCCTCCGGCCGCGGCTTCAGTCGGCCGACGACATCGACGAAGACACCGACTACGAACTGCTCTACTGCTTCCTCGGCGATGGAGCGGCGTCGTACGCCGACATGGCCAAGGCGTACCGGGCGTACCTGATCGACGTCCGCCGGCAGATGTCTCTGCGAGAACGGGCTAAGATCAGGCCCGCCCTGCCGGGCGTCGCCGGCGCCATCACCGTGCACGTACACCTTGCCGAGAAGCGCCGCAAGGAACGAATGACGGGCGACGGTGAGCTGCAGACCAAGACGCGGATCGAGCAAGTCACACAAATGGCGAAGCAGATGAAGTCCGCGGGGCTCGAGAACGCGGTCATCACGTTTCTTGGCTGGAACTGCGAGGGGCTGGACGGCCTCTATCCCACGCGGTTCCCGGTCGAGAGCGACGTGGGTGGAGCGGACGCCATGAGCCAGGCGGCCCAAAGCCTGCGCGCGCTGGGGTTCCACGTCGGTGCGCTCGACAACTACACCGACATGTACCGCCGCTCGCCGGCGTTCAACCTGGCGTACAGCGCGCGGCAGCTCGGCGGGCAGCCTTGGCGCGGTGGAATATGGGCCGGCGGCCTGTCGTACATCATCTGCCCCAAGGAGACGAACGAACGGTACGTGCAGCGCGACATGCGGCGCCTTTGCGACCTCGGGATCGAAGGCCTGCTGTTCCTCGATCACTGCCCCGGGCCGGGCGTGCTCCGGTGCTACGACGAGGAGCACCCGCTGACGCGCACCGAATACGCGCAGCAGGTGCAGAAGGTCATCGAGGCGGCCCAGGCCATGTTCGGGCTGTGCCGCGTGTCCGGGCCGAGCATGTTCGTCGCACTCACGGCCGACTCCTGCGTGTGCCCGGTTCTCAACACGCCGGCCATCGACGAGCTCGAGAAGGAATGGTTCGCCGATGAGCCGGTGCCGTTCCTGCCCATCGTCCTGCACGGGCTCACGCTGCTTGCGGGCGATGCCGACGCCGATCCGCTCCGCGTCGTCGAGTACGGCGCCGCCCCGCTGTACAACACGACCGGGGCCGAGCTGGGCCACAAGCTCCCGGCGATGGCAACGATGGCACAGCGTTACGCCCGGGAGATCGCGCCGCTGGCAACGGCCTTCATCGAATCGCACGAGACGCCTGACGAAGGTCTCGTGAAGGTCGGCTACTCGAACGGCGCAGAGGTGCTCGTCAATCGCACGGGCCGGCCGGCCGAGATCGGCGGCGTCACCGTCGGCCCGCAAGACTTCCAGGTCAAACGATGACGCCCGCCGAAATCCTCAAGCTCAGGGAAGAGGTCATCGACGCCGTCCGCGCGTTCTTCAAGGGCGAGGGTTTCACGGAGGTCGAGACGCCGGCGCTCGTCCCCTCGCCCGGGCTCGAGCCGCATCTCGACCCGTTCGAGGTCCCCGCCCCCGGCCGGCCCGTCCGGTACCTGCCGACCTCGCCCGAGTACGCGATGAAGAAGCTCCTCGCGGCCGGCTCCGGCAGCATTTTCCAGGTGTGCAAGGCGTTTCGCGACGAGCCGGCGAGCGACCTTCACCTGCCCGAGTTCACCATGCTCGAATGGTACCGCGTCGGTGCGGGCTATGAAGCGGCGATGGACGACTGCGAGCGGATGTGCGCGTTCGTCGCCGAGCGCGTCTGCGGCTCCACCGCGGTCAACTGGCGGGGCTCGCGGCTCGACCTCGCCTCCCCGTACGAGCGGATCAGCGTGCGCGAGGCGTTCCGCCGCCACGCAGGCATCGACCTTACGTTCGGCGAATCGCTCGAGAAAATGCTCGAGCTCGCGCGAACAGACGCGGGCATCGACGTCCGCGACGATGACACCTGGGACGACCTGTTCTTCAGGCTGTTCTTGCAGCGCGTCGAGCCGCGGCTTGCCGGGAACAAGCCTATCATTCTCTACGACTACCCCGCGCCGATGGCTGCGCTCTCCCGGATCAAACCGGGCGACCCGCTCGTGTGCGAACGGTTCGAGCTGTACGCCGGCGGGCTCGAGCTGGCCAACGCGTTCGGCGAGCTCACCGACGCCGCCGAGCAGCGGCGGCGGCTCGATGCCGACAACGCCGAGCGCCTCCGGCTCGGCAAGTCCGAACTGCCCATCGACGAGGAGTTCCTGGCCGCGCTCGAGCGCGGCCTGCCCGAATGCGCCGGCGTCGCGCTCGGCACGGACCGCTTCATCATGCTGCTGGCAGACGCGCCGGACATTCGCGGCGTTGTCCCACTGCTTGCACCGCAATGACACTCGCCGAAAACGTGAACTAGTGTTTGACCCTCCCCGACCGAAGGGCTAGAATTCTTACGTTGTCCGTTCGTTCGTGTTGTATTCTCGGGTCACGTAGGAGGTGAGAGTTATGGCGAAATGCGGATGTGGAAGCAAGCAGAAAAAGCCGGCAGAGAAGAAAACGGCGAAAAAGAAAACAGCCAAGAAGAAATAGAGCACCGGCAGTTGCAGTCCGAGAGAGCACCCGCGAGGCACTGATCGCCCGCGGGTGCTTTTTTTGTGCAAGATCAGAGCTTCAGGCCAAGTTCCCTGAGCTGCTGCGATGAGATTTCCGACGGCGCGTTCGTGAGCAGGCATTGTCCCCGCTGGGTCTTCGGGAACGCGATGGTGTCGCGGATCGTGTTGAGCCCGAGCAGCAGCATCACCAGCCGGTCGATGCCGATGGCGAGCCCGCCGTGCGGCGGAGCGCCGTACCGCAGCGCATCGAGCAGGAACCCGAACTGGCTCCTCGCGGTCTGCTCGTCGATCTTGATGAGGTCGAAGACGCGCTTCTGGACCGCGCTGTCGTGAATCCTGATGCTGCCGCCGCCGAGTTCCGTGCCGTTGAGGACCACGTCATACGCCTTCGCGCGAGCTTCGAGAGGCGCGGTCTCGAGCTTGCCGAGGTCCTCGTCCCTCGGCGCCGTGAACGGATGATGCAGGGGGTCGGGCCGCTCATCCTCCTCGTTCCAGCCGAACATTGGAAAGGCGACGACCCACAGGAAGGCGAGGGCGTCTTTGTCGTAGAGCCCGAGTTCCGCGCCGAGCCGCACGCGCAGCTCGCCGAGCGCCTGGCACACCACCGGCTCCTTGTCCGCGATGAAGACCAGCAGATCGCCGTCCTTCGCGTCCAGCCGCCTCATGATCGCGGCCCGCTGCTCCTCGGAGAAGAACTTGGCGATCGATGACGTCAATTTGCCGCCGTCGAGCTTCATCCAGGCCAGACCCTTGGCGCCGAACGTGGCGACGTACTCGGTCATCCCCTTCTCGATTTCGCTCCGCGTGTACTTCGCGCCGCCGGGCGCGCAGATGCCGCGTACGATTCCGCCGTTCTCGACAATGGACCGGAACACCTTGAAGTCGGACGCAGCGGCGAGGTCGGTGATGTCGGCGAACTGCATGCCGAACCGCACGTCGGGCTTGTCGCTGCCGTACAGCCGCATCGCCTCGTGCCACGTCATCCTCGGGAACGGCGCCTCGATCTCGCGGCCGAGCGCAGTCCGGCAGACTTCAACGAGCGCTCCCTCGACGACCGAGATGATGTCGTCCTCAACGACGAACGACATCTCGATGTCGAGCTGCGTGTGCTCGACCTGCCGGTCGGCGCGCGGGTCTTCGTCGCGATAGCATCGCGCGATCTGAATGTAGCGGTCGAACCCGGCCACCATGAGCATCTGCTTGAAGAGCTGCGGCGATTGCGGCAGCGCGTAGAACGAGCCGTGGGACAGGCGGCTGGGCACGACGAAGTCGCGGGCGCCCTCCGGCGTGCTCCTGGTGAGGCACGGCGTCTCGACCCGATGAATCCCTTCCCGGCGAAGTAGTCGCGGATCGTCTTGACGATCCGGCTTCGCTCGATGAGTCGCTGCTGCATCGCGGGCCGGCGCAGGTCGAGGTAACGGTACCGGAGCCGCGTCTCCTCCGAGACCTCGGTCCGGTCTTCGATCTCGAACGGCGGCGTGGCCGACGGGTTCAGCACGTCGAGCTCGACGGCGTCGAGCTCGATCTCGCCGGTCGCCAGCTCGGGATTGATCATTCCCACGGGCCGCGTGTTGACCTGCCCGCGCACGGCGACGACGTACTCGCTCCGCACGCCCTCGGCGATCTCGTGCGCCTCGGGCGCGGTATCCGGGCGGAAGACGACTTGCGTGATTCCGTACCGGTCGCGAAGGTCGACGAAGATGACGCCGCCGTGGTCGCGCCAGGACGCGACCCATCCGCAGAGGACGGCTTCCTGGCCGGTGTGTTCGGGTCTGAGTTCGCCACAGGTGTGTGTGCGCTTGAAGTTCATGCTAATCTCCGCGATCCAGCTTGTCGAGCGACTCTCGCGCCATCTTCTCGTACTTCGGAATCCCGAAGTTGCGTATGACCCACTCGAGCTCGTTCGTCGCCTGAGTCATCTTGCCCTCTGCGGCAAGCTTGTCCGCTCGCCGCTTGATCTCCTCGTACCTCTTCTCGGCCAGCCCCTCGACCTGCTTGATGACGGTCTTGGCGGCGGCCGCCGCTCTGTTCGGCTCCGACCACTTCTCGATGAAGCTGCGGGCCTCCGCGAGCCCCTTGCCGTACTGCCCGCGCCCGGAGTAGCTCTGGATCTTCCGGACGGTCACCCGCCACTCGTTCCCAGCCGTTCTTGCGTAGCGTACGCCGACGTTCTTCACGCGGACCTCCGCCTGCTCGTGGACGAGCGCATAGTTGGGGAGAATGCTCTTCAACTCTTCTTCGGCCGCCCGGATTTCCGCAATGGCCTTTTCGGTGTCTCGCGGCTTGTCTGCGAACTTCGCGGCCGCCTCGCCGTAATAGTCGCTCACGATAGCAATTTTGGCTTTCTCGATCCCTTCTTTCTTCGCCCGTTTGCCGTATTCCGTTTTGGCGTAGTCTTTGGCAAGCTTCTCGAACGAGCGGAGCGCGGCCATCCTCGTCTCGCGTGTCGCGAGCTGCTCGCGGGCCTTGTCCCAAAGCTCGCCCGCCTCCTTGTTCGCCCTGGTCGTGTTGATGTGGTCCAGCACGGCCCACAACGTCCCGCCGCACAAGACAGTGGCGATGGCCGTGGTGATGACGATCGCCGTAACCGACAGTTGGCGCCTCCGGGCCTTTTCGAGGCGTATTGGAACGATTCCGCTGGGCGCCGCGGACGCGCTGATGGCGCTGCGGCGGCGCGCACTCTCCCACAGCTTCTCCAACTCCGAGGCAAACTCCGCCACGTTACCGTACGTCGCCGCGTCCGCCAGCAGCGTGCTGACAAGCGCGTTGAACTTGCCGCCGAGCGGATCGTGCGCAACCGGCATCCCGACGGACGCGGCGGCGCCGGGCTTTCTAAGATGCCGCGGCAGATCCTTACCCGCGGCAACGACATACATCAGACGAACGAGCACGTTCATGATCGGCTCGGGCGTCCCGCCCCGAAGCGGCGCACTCGTCCCCACGTGACTGATCCGGACGTTGGACTTGTCGGTCAGCAGCACATCTTCAGGCCCGATCCACAGCTCTTGCACGCCCGCCGACTGCGCGTACGCGAGCGAGCGGCCGATCTGCGTCGCGATCGAGACCCGCTCCTCTGACGACGCCTTGTCGGCGCGGGCGACGAACTGCGGCAGAGCGCCGCCGTCGACGAACTCGGTGGTGAAGAAGCAGACGCCGTTTTCCTCGCCCATGTCGAAGACGGAGAGCAGATTCGGGTGGTTGAGCCGCGCAATGGAACGGGCCTCGGCGAAAAACGCCGCCTTGGTGTCCTCGTCCGCCGCGTGCTTCGGCTGCAGCATCGTGAACAGCACGTTCCTGCCCATCGACGTCTGCGCGGCCTTGTACCAGGCCGTGACCGCGTTCCCGCCGGCGTACTCGATGATCCTGTGGCCTGCGATCTCGGTGTCCGGGGCGAACTCAGGCGGCGGGACGTTCTGGGGGCCCGGGGTATGCGCGCGCTGTGCCTCGGCCG
>JBDREM010000131.1:0-2817 GCA_043819695.1 Planctomycetota bacterium | reverse complement strand
GTTAGGTTGTGCGTCACGTTCGCCTCGTATACCTCGTCGCCGCGCCCGCAATGGTCGCAAGCGTTGTCCAACAGAAATATATCAAGGCTCATAACTCACCATCCTCCAATTCTATAAAAACTCCGTGCAGCATTCCTCATGGTGAGGTCGCCACCCGCCCTTGCATCGCACTCCAAAACATCGCCCCCACCTGAACGTCCGTTTGCCACAAATAACACATCGCCTAGTCCGCCCGTGGCGCGCGGGCTTTTTCCCCTTGAGCGGAGTGCGTTTCCGGGCGTAGGTCATTTATTGTTCCTGAGGAAACCGACGATTGCTATTGCAAAGTAGATGCTTGCGCCGATTAGGAGGACGGTCTGAGCTATCTCGTCGGGCGTCACACGCGCAAAAATGCCTAACAGCAGCCCAAACATCATCGCCTTTTCTGATCTGTTCATTGGTTCCTTTCTGGTGCTGGCCCAATGTTAGCGCGGCCTTGTGTGCTTCCGCGTCGGCCCTCGTCGGGAAGTTGTTAAACCCCCCGCACGCTCGTCTTCTTGACGGCCTTGACGCCGGGGATCGTCGCCTGCCCCTTGGTCGCACGCATGACGCTGTTGAGCGCGGGTCCGTTAGGCAAGACGTATTCAGCGGGCGTCTTGCCGGTTCCGATAGCCTTGCAGAGCGCCTTGAGGTCAACAACCTCTGCAGACCAGATGTCCACAGTGGCGATGCCCTCTACCTTCTGGCTTGTGGCAATGACCGTTGATGCCACGGCAACCTTCCCGGCCTTGATGTCCTGCGCCAGCTTCTTGTCGCCCTCCTTTGCGGCTTCGGCCGCCGCCTGCTTGCGGGCCTCATCGTCCAGTCGGCGCTGTTCCTCGGCTACCCGCGCCCGCTCCGCTTCTGCCCATCCGGCCAGCAACCTCGACAATGCCTGCTCGGCCGCCGCCGGCTTCTCGTCCACGGCCTTCATCTTCGCCAACAGGCTCTTGTGGAGCGCGTGTGCCGCATCGATGTCCGGGCGGAAGAACTCTGCTATCCGCGCCCTGAACTTCTTGACCGTAGCCCGCGCCGTGCTGACCTCGTTCGCCTGGTCCGCCGTGCCAATGGCCGTGATCTGCGGCAGGGCCGCAACTATCGCCGTGCATTCCTTCTCGATCTGTACCGTGTCCATTGCTATCCTCCCTTTCCGTTCTTCTTGAGCCATGCGGCAAGCTGACAACAGGCCAGCCATGTCGCCACATCCCGCGTATCGTCCTTGTACACTTCGGTCTTGTACGTCCCGTCAACGTGCAGGGCCACAAAGCCGCGCCTCAACCCTTTTCCGCGCAGGGCGTAGACGTACCCCGCTGTCTGTAGCCGCGTCACAACATCGGCCTCGTTGGTCTTGATGTCGTAGAGAACCGCCCGGCGCGTGCAGGTTGCCGGCTTGGCAATGACAACATCGTAATGTCCGACGTAGCCCAGCGCCGCACAGCGCACCTCTTTTTCGTAGCCCAAGACCAGGCCGCCTACCTCGCGCCGGAACTTCTGGTAGGCTTCCACATACCCGGCTATGCGCTCGTCTAGGCTGGCCGGGTCGATGGTCCTCCCGCCGTTCAGCACAGCACACGCCCTATGTATCATTGTGCCGCGTTGGAGACACCACTCGCGGTCTTCATGCCGGACGCTGGCGGGCCACTCGCGCAGCCCGCACAGCGTCAGGATTTCCGTCACGCGCATCATTAGAACAAATCTTCCTTTGGCTCCTGTTCCGGCGCTTCCTGCGCGTCGGACTGGATGCCGAGGATGTTGTTGCCCTTGCTTGTGCGCTGGATACGAAGCTCGACATCCGTTCCCACAAGGCCGCGCAAGGCGTCGGCCAGCTTCGTGTCGAACGTGCTGTAGTATTCTTCGCCAGCCTTGAAGTAGGCGCGGACCCACGGGCCTTTGCTCGATTGCCCGCTCTTGGTCTTGATGTCGCCAACCGTCACCAGCACAACCTCCCCGCCCTCCTGTTGCGCGACGGCCTGCGGCTTGGCCGCCTTCGGCTCCTTGATGGGAGCCCGATGTTCGGACGCAATGCCCTCGACCACGCCTTCCGGCAGGTCTTCCAGGTCTTGCGCGAACACATCGGACGCTGCTGTGGCCGTCAGCGTCAGGTCGATCTGCGCCCGCTTCTTTGCCATCTTGAGCACGGTGTTGGCAACGTCGGCGGGATTGACCCTGACCTGCTTGACCTGGTACGGCTTCTGGCCGCGCTTCCACACGTTGCGCCGGCGGTCCTCGGGCGTCTCGTCCCACTCCTCGTCGCAAACGGCCTTGCGCCATTTGTACTTCTCCTCGTTGGAACTGGCCTCGCCTATGCCACCCCCAACTGTTGCGCCTGTGGTGATGGAGAAGCCTCGGGCCATGACGCGGTAACGCGCCTCGTCCGGTGTGCTCATGTCCTCAACGACCGGATCGACGCCAATGCGGAACGTGGAGAGAATCTTCTCCGCGCCCGCCTTGAAAAGCGTCGGCTTGTCGGTGCCGGGGATGGTGCCGTAGTGGACCCCGTTCTTCATCACGGCCTGCATCACCTGTTGAATCAACTGGACGGCCGCCCTGATTTCGGCGGACGTCAGCGTGTCGCCACGCCTCTCAACTACTGCCAATTGCTCGGTCATTGCTCGTCCTCCTGTGTATTACTCATGGTCTTCCTTCCTGAGAAAGTTCCGCGCCAGGTGCGACCAGCGCCCAGCGCGGTAGGTGGGCGAGCGCGTAAACTCGTCCGTGGGCGAGAAGTCGGCGCACGGGCTCGGGCACGGCGGGCAACCGTGGCGATGGGTGCAGGCCGCCTTCGTAGCGTCCCAGTTC
>JBDREM010000130.1:0-6153 GCA_043819695.1 Planctomycetota bacterium | reverse complement strand
GACAAGCTCGACGTGGTTCGCCTCGCCGACATTCTCGATGCCGAGCGCCCGCGCCTTCGCTCGCACGGCCTCGCCGTCGAACATGTCGACCCCGGCTCGCTCCTTCATTCCGTCGGCGAACTTCAGCCGCGGCCACGGCGGCGTCACGTCGATCTCGTGCTCGCCGAGCCGGAACGTCATCTTGCCCATGACGTCGCGAGCGATGGACGTCACCATATCCTCGGCGAGCCGCATCATCACCTCGTAGTCGGCATATGCCTGGTAGAGCTCGAGCATCGTGAACTCGGGGTTGTGCTTGTTCGAAACGCCCTCGTTGCGGAAGTTCCGGTTGATCTCGAACACGCGCTCCATCCCGCCGCAGAGCAGGCGCTTGAGGTAGAGCTCGGGCGCGATGCGGAGGTAGAGGTCGATGTCGAGCGCGTTGTGGTGCGTGATGAACGGGAGCGCGGCCGCGCCGCCCGGAATCTTCTGCATCATGGGCGTCTCGACCTCGATGAACCCGCGGGCGTGCAGGAAATCGCGGACGGCCTTGAGGATGCGCACGCGGTTGAGCGCGTGCTGCATCGACTCGGCGTTGGCGATCAGGTCGACCGAGCGGTGCCGCGACCGCGCCTCGATATCGCGGAGGCCGTGGAACTTCTCCGGCAGAGGGAGCAGGGCCTTCGAGAGCATCGTCAGCTTGTCGGCGAAAATCGTGACCTCGCCCGTGCGCGTCTTGCCGATCTGGCCCTCGACGCCGATGATGTCGCCGATGTCGAGCAGCTTGACAAGAGCGTATTGCTCTTCGCCCAGCCGCTTCTGTCCGGCGTGCACCTGGACCTTCCCGGTCCAGTCGGTCAGGTCGGCGAACGTAGACTTCCCGTGGCTGCGGATCGCCGTCAGCCGCCCGGCGGCCCTCGCCGCGGCACCCTCGCTCTCGTCGGTGTACGACTCGGCGAGCTGGCGCGCCGGCGTGCTGTCTGCGTACGCCTGGCCGAAGGGCTCGACGCCCATCGCGCGCATCTGCTCGAGCTTGGCCAGACGGTCGTCTCTGAATTTCGACATGCTCGAAGCCTTCTCCAAAGTTGTGTGGCCGCAGCATAATAGCGCGGACGATGTCGGCAATCAAGCCCCGCAAGCCGATACAGTCCGGGCCGACTGCCGATTGCGCTTGAACGGCCCACCGCAAGAGCGGTATAATTCATCGACGAAAGAAAGGCGCTCTCCTATGATGGCCAGAATCCAAAGCCTGATTTTTTATGCGGCCGCGATGGCGCTCCTTCTGCTCGCGTACCACGTCGCCACAAGCTTCGCTTTTGCGATCGTTGACGAGGGCTACAGGTACATGGAGCCGGCCCTACAGGCGCGTGAGACCCTGCTGCTGGACACGCGCCGCAGCACGATCACGGAGTTGAAAACCGATGATCTGATCGCGTACAGGACAATATACCGCAGCAAGCCCATGCGGATGTTCGGCCGCGTCGCCGCGCTGCCGGGCATGACGATCTCTGTCCGCAAAGAGAGGCTGATAGTCGAGGGCGCCGACGTGGCACCGGCGGGGAAAGACCTGGACGTGCTTCGCACGGGCCTGATGGTGCCGCGCGAGACGGTGTTCGTCGTTTTCGACTCGCCCCTCGGCCAGCGGGTCAGCCTGCCGCAGCGGCTGGTCCCATACCGGAACATCATCGGGCGGATGGCTGGCAAATGACGACGGCTCAGTATCGCTGCATCGTGTTCGGGCAGATCACGGCCATCTGTGTGTCCGGCCTGGTCGCGGCCTTCGTGTTGCTCGGGGCATGGCCCGAGTTCTCCAGCCGCGGTCACCTGTCCCAGGCCATCGAGCACTTCGAGAGCGGCGGCGAGCGAGGACCCAGCCAAGCAGAGACCGCTTTGGACAATGCTCTGGCCGATAATTCCCGCATGATTCCAGCGCTTGCTCTGCGCGGCCTGATCGCCCTGCAAAAAGGTGAGGCCGGGCGCGCCCGTGACGCATATCAGAACCTCCAACAGGCCCTGGCCGACGCGGGGGCGTCCGAGGCGCCCGCGTTGAACGGCATCGGATGCACCGTCCTGCTCGAAGCCCGGACAAGCGGGACCAAGAAACAGGCGCAGTTGGAGGAGGCGTACAAGCAGTTCGTCGACGCGACCAAGCTGGGCCCGGAGAACGGCGACGCGCACGTGAACGCGGCGATCTGCTCGCTCCATTTGGGCCACCTGACCCGCGCCGCTTCTCACCTGGCGAACGCACGCGACACGCAGAACCTCGCGTACGAATCGCTCGTGGCGTATCACTCGGCCCTCGGCTCTCTTCTCTCACGCGCCGCAACCGACCGATCCACCGCGGCGGCCGTGGCCGCCAGGTTCAAGGATCCCGACCCCCGGCTGGAGAAGACCGGCCAGATGCTCGTTCGCTCGACCGCTGAGTTCGACAAAGCGATCGCCCTGCTGGAGAGCGATCCCTACCTCGCTGACCTGTGGATGAACGTTGCGATGGCGCGGGCAAGGCTGCTCGCTCTGGCCCCGATGACAAAGAAGGCGGCTGCGGACTACAGGAACATCATCAGCGATGCGGTGGCAAGACACGAGAAGCATTTCCCGCTGGACCAACGCCAGCTTGCGCTCGTCGTCGTCGCCCTGTCCTACAGCAAGGACGGCGAGGCAGCTCTCGCTTCCGGCGTCTTGCGGCAGGCCGTCCGCCTCGGCAAGCGCTCGGGCAAGATAGACTTCTGCATCGGCGCGGCCTTCTTCCACGTCGCACAGTCCGTCAGCTCCACCTCGCAGCAGTTGCAGCTCGAAAGGGAAGGCGGCGGCCACCATCTGGCCGCGCTCGCCGACCCCGCGCTGCCACACCCGATGCGGTTCCGCGCTCTGTCCGACCTCGGCGTCGGCCAGTGGCGCGCCGGGCACCACGCAGACGCCATCGAGCACATGGCCGGCGCGGGCGCGATCCTCACGAAACTCGAAGGCACGGCCGACAGCCCATCGAAGTCCGAGCGGGCGATATTCTACCGGAACCTCGCCGTCATGCGATACCAGGATGGCAAGGTGGCCGCCGCCGCCGAAGCTGCGAACGAATCGCTCGCCATTGACGCAGCCCAGGAAGACCTGAAGAAGCTCTTCGTGCAAGCGAACCGCGCGGCCGTCATCACCGACATCCAGACGATGACGACCATGAAGCAGCCGCCGAGCATGCCCATCGTCACGGCCGTCATCCGCGGCGGCGGCATCGCGCCGCCCACGAAGGACGAGATATCTGTCGCGGTCGACGGCGACCCTGTGACGTTCACGATCGGCCCGGACAGCCAGATATACGCGCTCCCGCGAAAGCCGCTTGCGGAGGGGAAACATACTGTGACGATCACGGTCTCCGTGCCGGGCGGCGCGCCCGTCAGGCAGAGCACGGAGATCATCATCGACTACAAGACCTTCAAAGCTGGCAGGAAAGAAAAGGACGAATCCTGAGCGATGCGATGTCCGACGTGTGACACCGAGAACGCAATCGGCGCGACCTATTGTGCCGGGTGCGGCGAGAAGCTCGAGATAACCAGCGAACGGGCGCAGATCGAGGCCGTCGCCTCTGTCACGCACGACAACTGGCGGAAGGCGTGCTTGACTTTGAACCGCACGCTCTTCCTGTTCTTGCTCGCCTTCGTCGCCTCGCTCCTCTTCAACGCCTACGCTCGCCGCCAGGTGATCGCCCAGTTCAGTGCGAGCGCGCCGCTTCCGCGGCCGGAGCCCCTCACGCTGAAGCCGTCGTTCATCCCCCCGCCGGCGCGGCCGGTCCCAAAGGCATCCGGCACATCCGCCCTCAAGCCCGAGAAAACCGACCGGGCCGAGATCGTTGCCGCCATGGCGCAGACCGCGCGCGAACGGCTCGACTGCGTCGTCTTTCTCAAGACCAGCGCCATAATCCGCGGCGTGCTGCTCTTCCGCGACGAAAAAGAAATTCAGGTCATCACCCGCTGGCCCCCGAGAACAATGATCCGCGTCATCGACACCGCCACGGTCGACTTCAAGAACAGCCAACTCCCGAAGTGACGCGGCGCAAAGCCACCGGCGGCGTTCGCGTCGCAACCCCGTGTGGCCCCGGCCCTTTCCCGCTGAACTCGCCGGAGCCAGGGCCGATAATGAAAAATGCGCCGCACGGCCACCGGCGCCGCGCCCAGGAGGAAACATATGTGCGGCATCGTCGGATACATCGGAAAACGCGACGCCAGACCGATCCTCATAGAAGGACTGAAGCGGCTCGAATACCGCGGCTACGATTCCGCCGGTATTGCCCTGGCGAAGAATGACGAACTCCACTGCGTCCGCGCCGTCGGCCGGATTTCACAGCTCGAAGAACTGCTCGAGGGCGCCTCGCCGGAAGCAACCGCCGGCATCGCACACACCCGCTGGGCCACGCACGGCGCACCAACCGAGGCCAATGCACACCCCCACCGAGACTGCTCCGGCTCGCTCGCCATCGTCCACAACGGCATCATCGAAAACTACCGCCAACTGAAAGATCAACTCATCGAGCGCGGCCACAAGTTCACGAGCGACACCGACACCGAGGTCATCGTGCACCTCATCGAGGAACAGCTCGACGGCGACTTCTGCGAGGCCGTCCGCAAGGCGCTCCTCAAGCTCGAAGGCACCTACGGCCTCGCAATCGTCTCCACGCGGTTCCCCGGCCAGCTCGTCGTCGCCCGCAACGGCTCGCCCCTGGTCGTCGGCGTCGGCGACGCCGAATACATTGTCGCGTCCGACGTCTCCGCCATCATCCAGCACACGCGGCAGATCGTGTACATCGAGGACAACGAGATCGCGGCCATCGACGAGCTCGGCCTGCACACCCGCACGATCGACAACAAGTTCGTGCAGAAGAAGATCGAGCAAATCCACTGGGACCTCGCCGCAATCGAAAAAGGCGGCTACGATCACTTCATGCAAAAGGAGATCCACGAGCAACCCGAGTCGGCCGCGAACGCGATGCGCGGCCGCATCAAGCCCGATACGTCGGAAGCCGTCCTCGGTGGCCTGGCCGAGCACCATGACCTGCTCAAGAACATCCGGCGAATCATCATCACCTCCTGCGGCACTTCGTACCACGCCGGCCTCGTCGGCGAATGCCTCATCGAGGAGTTCTGCCGCATACCCGTCGAGGTCGAGTATGCATCCGAGTTCCGCTACCGCGACCCCATCCTCGAAGACGGCACCGTGCTCATGGTCATCAGCCAGTCGGGCGAGACGGCCGACACGCTCGCCGCACTGCGCGAGGCCGCACGGCGCGCCGTGCCGACCATCGCCGTCGTCAACACCGTCGGCAGCACCATCGCCCGCGAGTCCGACTGCGGCGTCTATCTACACGCCGGGCCCGAAATCGGCGTCGCGTCGACAAAGGCCTTCACCTCCCAACTCATCGTGCTCCACCTCATCACCCTCTACCTCGGGCGGCAGCGCGGCATCTCGTCCGAGAAGGGCGCCGAAATGATCCAGGCGCTCGCCGCGATCCCCGACCACATACGGTCGATCCTCGACCGCGAGGCGGAGATCATCGAGATCGCGGAGCAATACAGGAACATCGAGAACGCGCTCTACCTCGGCCGCGGCTACAACTTCCCCGTCGCGCTCGAGGGCGCCCTCAAGCTCAAGGAAATCTCTTACATCCACGCCGAAGGCTATCCGGCCGCGGAGATGAAGCACGGGCCCATCGCCCTCATCGACAAGAACATGCCCGTCGTCTGTATCGCGACCCGCGACAGCGTCTACGACAAGGTCCTCTCCAACATCGAAGAGGTGCAGGCGCGCGGCGGGCAGGTCATCGCCATCGCAACCGAGGGCGACAAGTCGATCGCCGACAAAGCGTCGCGCGTCTTCTACGTACCCCAGCTGCCCGCCGCGCTCACGCCCCTCGTCACCGTCGTGCCGCTTCAACTGCTCGCGTATCACATCGCCATAATGCGTGGCTGCGACGTCGACAAGCCCCGAAACCTCGCAAAGAGCGTCACCGTCGAGTAACGGCGACGAGCATGACCAATGACGAATATCGCCTCGTGTCCCATGTATATCTCACGTGTGATGACGGAGTTTTGCCGTCGCGGCCATCCCGCCCGAACCGGCTGTTCGCCTGCACGTGCAGGCGCACGCCCTGCCAGAACCACAGTATGCGGCTGCTGGAGGCATTGTGTG
>JBDREM010000129.1:0-9416 GCA_043819695.1 Planctomycetota bacterium | reverse complement strand
CGTCGGGCTCGCGGACGACGCAGTCGGCCGGGCCGATGTCGAGCGGGACGTTCGTGTCGAGCGTCACGAGCTTGCGGCTGGTCTCGGCGAGCTCGCCCCCCTCGGACAGGCGCTTCTTCAGCGTCTTGCCGCTGAGTTCGTCGATGTGGTCGAAGACGTTCTCGAGCGAATCGTAGTCCTGGATCAGCTTGAGAGCCGTCTTCGGGCCGATGCCGCGGATGCCGGGCACGTTGTCGCTCGTGTCGCCCGAGAGCGCCATCATGTCGACGACCTGATCGGCCCGAATGCCCTTCTCTTCGGCGAGATCGTCGGCCGTGTATTCCTTGCCGAGCTTCGTGTCGAAGAGGCGGACGTGCTCGTCGAGAAGTTGCTGGGCGTCCTTGTCGCCCGTCGCGATGTAGACGTCGATGCCCTCGGCCGAGGCCCGCTTGGCGAGCGTGCCGATGACGTCGTCGGCCTCATAGCCCGGGACGGCGAGCATCGTGACGTTCGCCGCCTCGACGACCTCCTTGATGAGGTCGATCTGGGGGCGGAGGTCGTCGGGCATGGGCTTTCGCTGGGCCTTGTATTCGGCGAACCGCTCGTGCCGGAACGTCGGCGCGGGCGTGTCGAACACGGCCGCGATATAGTCGGGCTTCTGCTCTCTCAACACTTTCAGCAACATTCCCGTGAAGCCGTAGACGGCGTTCGTCGGCCGGCCATCGGGGCTCGAGAGGTGCGGGATCGCGTAGAACGCCTTGTAGCAGTGCGCGTGCCCGTCTATCAGGAACAGCTTCTTGGTCATTCGGCGAATGCCAGCATATTTGTCCGCCATAGCCCTTGGTCTTGTCGAAGGGCAACGGCGGATCAGGGTCGACGAGCCGCTCCGAACGCTTCCTCGGGCCGCTCCGCCCGATCGGCTGCCTCTCAGCAACTCCCGCGCGAGAACGCCGGGCAGCGTTTCGTCTTAGTTCAAAGGGTCTTGAATGGACTCAGGGGATTCATCTCTTACTGCGGTCACTCGCGGCTGACTTACATTATCAGCGTTCTATCACGAGGACAATCGAAGATGTGAACAAACTCTTTCACGGAGTTCAGTGGAAATGTCGGCGGCTTCGGAGCTGCCTCCCGCCTGCCGTAACGGCGAATATAGCGGCTCCTGCGTCCGCTGTCAAGTGCAAATGTCGGAAATTCTGCCGCCGGCGACTACCGGTCGACATCTTCGCCCTTTGCCAGGCCGGCCTCCTCGAGCGGCGTTCCGACCTGCGTCACGCCGCTGTCGGTGCACCCGGTTTCGCGCGCCAGCCCGAGGTCCGCCAGCTTGACGGTGCCGTCGGACGCGATCAGAACATTAGTAACGTCCCAAAGTTCTTGGGTGGGTTGCAAAGAATGCACCTGGTCCTGTTTACTGTTGTAGGCGCAACACCTACCGTAAACAGGAGGAGTCCAGGTGCAGAAGACATTATCGCTGGAATTGGCGGCTTGTCTATCGGATAAAGGATTTTCTTTGGACGAGTTGGTGGTACGAGTGAAGAACCTGTTCGAGCAGGAAGGGATGGCGGGAATCGTAGCTCTGCTGTTGAGTTTGTTCGATGAGGAGTTGGCTCTGCGGCTGGCTCTGTGTGGAGTGGGCTGGCGGCCGAAGCCGTAGGCCGAAGACAAGATCGACGAACTCATCGCCGAACTGTCCGGCAAGGGTTATGGCGAGGCCGCCGCCTACGTGCGCGATGCGAAGGACCGGCTCTTCACCTGCGTCCGGTTCTGGCTCGCGACCGGGCTGATCTCCCCGCGAGCCTCCTCGATGATCGAGCGGATGATGCTCGAGATCGGACGGCGGCTCAAGCGGATCGCGTTTGGGTGGAGCGAGCGCGGCGCGGCGAAGATGGCGCGGATCATCCTCAAGCGCATTACCACCGCCGGCGAATGGCGGGCCTACTGGAACGACCGCTTGCGCATTCAGGACAACGTCATTCTCTTCTGCCGAGGAGTCAAGGTCGCGTCATGACCCAAGAGCTCTGGGCCGATACTGAAAAATCTCTTCGTCTTTTTCCTTGACACAGCCCGCCGGCTGCGGTATACAAAATTTTACATTGCTCTGAGAGAACGGGATTCAAATTCCGGGAATTTGCCGTATGCGTGGACCATTGTCTCCCTTCTTCCCTTTGTCCTCCGACCTCGAGTCGGAGCATATGTCCACGCCGTCGTAGAGAGCGCGACCTTCTTGGGGGCGGGGGGAGGTTCTCCGGCCGCCCCGTGCGCGCCTCGTTGCTCATGACGAGCGTCATCCCCCGCACCGCAGGCAGCGCCCTTCTTATCCGGGGCTTGCCCTTGCCAGCCCCGCCAAAGCAGGCTATCGCTGCATCGGCCGGGCGGGCTCCACCCCGAACTGCGCTCAGAGCGTGTGAAAAAATCGTTTTCGCCGCGAAAAAAGCTCCGTAAGTCCAGTGTTTGCGTGAGAAAAACGCCTCGTTTGCGGCCTTGCGGCGATTAATTCACACGCTCTCAGTCGCCCTGACGGGCTCCTTGTGGACGTCTTCTCTTTTGAGGTCTCGAGACGCCTCGCCCGTGCGACTTGACGGCCGCCGCCTTCGCACGTAAACTGGCCGCTGAAAACACCACGACGCCCCGGCCCGAATGAGGAGGCTGCCTTGCTGCGGAAAACAACTTGTCTCGCGCTGTCACTGATTGCGGCCGCGTCGCTGAGCGGCTGCGCGCTGTTCGCGCCACGGCCCGCGCCGCGCCCCAGGCCGAACCACGTCATCATCGTCGGGATCGACGGGCTGCGGCCGGCGGACATCGCGCCCGAGCGGACGCCGCACCTCGATCGCATGCAGCGCGACGGGGCCTACACGTGGAAGCTGACGGCGAAGGAGCCCCACAGCCGCCTGGCGACGTACACCGAGGCGCTCGGCTCCGTCAACACGTCGATCCTCGAGCGATGCCGCCTGCGCGGAATGGGGGCCGCGGCCATCGTCCGCACGAAGGAACTGACGGTGCTCGACCCCGCGGCCGTCCTCGCGCGGGACGTTTCGGTCGCGCTCGACAACGCCGAGTCAGTCGGCACGTTCGCTGCCGCCCAGTGGCTTGCCCAGCGGCCCGCGTGCATGTTCCTCGAGCTGTCCGCCGGAAGGGACAAGCCGGAGGCGTGTGATGCGGGTCTCGGCAAGTTGTTCGCTGCAATCCAGCGCGCCGGCCTGGCCGCGCGGACGACCCTGATCGTCATGTCGGCCGCCGGCCCGGACCGCTGCTGGATGATCCGCGGCCCCGGCACGCGCCACGGGCACGAGATCGCCGCTCGTCTGTCCCCGGGCAGCACGGCCGCCGCGGCCGCGCACCTCCTCTTCCCCGTATCACCCGGCGTGCCTTCCGGCCTCTTCCCCGCCGCCGCGTTTCGCACGTACTCCCGCGAGGCGAAGTCGCCCAAAGAGCGAATCGTCCCGCGCGGGTCTGTCCGCGGCCGAGTGCTCACGCCGCGCGGCAAGCCGATGCCGCGGGCCACCGTGCTGCTCGTCAAGGAGGAGCCCGCCGACGGGATCGCCGAACACTCGAGCGACGCCGACGACTACGGCGAGTTCCGGTTCGACAGCATCCCGGCCGGCACGTACGACTACGTGTTCGTGTTCGACAACCTGCCCGCGCGGCTGCCGCGGAGCCTGCTGGTCGCGCGGGACCTGACGATCAAGCGCGATACCACGACGGCGCCGCTGCTGAACTACCGCCGGATGCAGGGCTCGGACAAGCGCGCTCCAGTCGTGCCGCCGGCCGAGCGGGCCGCGGCGTTCCTGACCGACGGGCAGGTCGAGCGGCTCCGACGCATCGCGCCCGCCGGCAGCGCCGGTCCCCTGCTTGCGGCCGATGCGCTCTCGGGCCGGCGCGTGCGCACATCGCTCATCCGCGAGTGGCTGGTCAGGTCTGCGGCGAATCTCCACTCGACGCTCCAGCGGACGGCGATCACCGGCGACGCCGTCACGCAGATGATCGACCTCGCGGCCGCTTACGACGTCAACCGCGCGAGCGGCCTCCTCACGAACACCGAAGACCGCGACGTCCGCTCCGCGTTGAAGCTCGCTGCGGTTCACCTGGTCCGCGCGCAGGAGCCAGGAAAGCTGCCCGGCGGCTCGAGCGGCTGCCTTGCGCTTGCTCTCACGGCCGGCGCGCTCCGTTCGCCGAGCCTGTCGAAGCAATGGTTGAAGAGAGCCGACGCGATGTTCGAGGCCCGACTCGCCGCCGTCAAGACGCGGGCAAAGGAGAACCCGACAGCGGTCGATCACGGCGGGCTGTGCTCGATGCTGGCCTACGCGATGGTCAACCGGGCGCTCGGCTGCGGCAACTACCTCGGCGAGGACCTCCGGCAGGTGACGGAGCTCGCGGCATCGTGCCTGACGCCCGCGCAGCGGCGTCTTTCGCCGGCCGCGGGTGCGGCCGCGCCGGCCGGGACGCTCGGCTTCCTCGGCCTGGCACAGTCGGCATTCGCCGGCGACGAGCTCGGCGAGCGAATGCGGGCGCTGTGGGATACCTGCAACTCGCCCGTCTGGACGCCGCGCGGCAACGAGTCGATACTCGCTACCCTTCTCACCGCGGCCGCCGAGCCCAGGCTCCGACCGCTCCAACAGGCCCGGAGCGAACGGTTGACGGGTACGACCGCGGTGCTGACGAAGGACTGGGGCACGCCGGCCGAGTGGTTCGTCAACGTCAACGGCTGGACCATCGACCTGCACGTCCGGGCGGCGAAGCTCGCAACAATGACGACCGAGCCGGTCGGCGGCTGCATCGAATCCGAGCCGAAGATCGTCCGTTTCAAGTCGTCGCCCGCCTGCGACTACGTGCTGCTCGCGGGCCGGATGTCGCATCAGACCAAGAGCCACCTCGCCGCGTATCGCCACATCCTGTTCAACAAGTTCACCGGATATCTCGTGGTCTTCGACGAGTTCCCGGCCGGTGCGCTGACGTCCACGCGCATCGAGGCGGCGCGCGTGAACGGGCCGGGCGTGATCCAGGGCGAGCAGGGAGCGCCGGCGCACGTGCTCGCGCTGGCAACGACTGCGGCTGCCGAGCCGGGCCGGGCCGAAATACGGCTCGACAGCACTTCCAGCCGCCCGAGCTTCATCGTCTATCCGCCGCCGCCGGGCCGTGAGGCGGCCGGCGCGACGCTCCGCACGTGGGACGTCACGCGGACCGGCCTTGCCGACGATGACGGGACAGGCTTCGGCGGCGCGCACCTCGTCCTCACCGCCGACCGCGGCACGGAGTTCATCCGCATCGCCCGCACGCCCGCGCACGTGGCCGGCAACATCGAGGATCGCATGGTCCAGGGATCGGTCGCCATCATACGCCACGGACCAAAGTCAGCCGACCTGATCCTCATCCGGGCCGATTGGGCGCAGACGGACGATCTGCTCTTCAAGCTCGAACGCGGCCACGGATACGCCACGATTCACAACACCGGTCTGGCCGACGGCTGGAGCGGGGGCGGCCGCGGCCGCCAGGCGACGCTGTGGCTGGGCGAGGACGCACCGAAGAGCCTGTCGCTGACCATCGACGGAAAGCGCAGGGCGCTCGAGCGGGCCGGCGACCGCGCGACTTTCCGGCTGCCCGCCGGCGCCCACTCCTTCCGCGTCAAGTAACGCCGCCTCGGAAACCTTGACGAACCTTGTCTCGCGGGTGTATCATTCTATCTGGATGGCATTCATTCGGAGGGGGCGGATGATCAGGTTCTCGGTCTGCCTGCAAACGATCTTCAACGCCATGCCTCTGACCGAGCGGATCGAGCGGGCCGCGCTCTGCGGCGCCGCCGCCGTCGAGTTCTGGAGCTGGAAGGACAAGGATCTCGACGAGATCGCGCGCGCAAAGGAGGCCGCGGGGGTCGACATCTCGGCGTTCGCCGGGCTGAGCGACAACCGGCCGAACGACCCCGCCGCTGCCGACGCAGCCGCCAACGAAATGTTCGGCGCGATCGAGGCTGCGCGCGAGATCGGGTCGGCCGGCCTCATCATCACCGCCGACAGCCGGGTCGAGGGCGTCGCACGAAATGAGCAGATCGACAGCATCACGAAGCTCCTCGATGCGGCCGCGCCCGCGGCACGAAAGGCGCACGTCACGCTGCTGCTCGAGCCGCTCAACTCCCGCACCGACCATCCCGACGCGCTCCTCAGCAAGACGGACGACGCGCTCGCCATCGTCGACGAAGCCGGCCAGCCGAACGTCAAGATGCTCTTCGACGTCTACCACCAGTACATCACCGAGGGGGCCGTCCTGGGCGCCATCGAAGCGAACATCGACCGCATCGGGCATTTCCACCTGGCCGACGTGCCGGGGCGCTGCGAACCCGGCACCGGGGCGCTCGACTTCGCCGGAATCTTCAAGCTCATAGACTCGCTCGACTACGAAGGGTTCGTCGGCCTCGAGTTCTTCCCGTCGGCCGACCACGCCGAGGCGGTCAAGAACGTCATCGAACTCGCATGAGCACAAGGAGGACTCACAATGAACGTCATGGAAGCCGTACGGCGGCGGCGGAGCATTCGGGCCTATCTTGACAAGCCGGTCGAGGACGAGAAACTTGAAGCTGTCCTCGAGGCCGGCCGCCTCGCGCCGTCGGCCTCGAACCGGCAGGAGTGGCGCTACGTCGTCGTCCGCGACCCCGGCACCCGCGCCAAGCTTGCCGAGGCCGCGAACGGCCAGAAGTTCGTCGGCGAGGCGCCCGTGGTACTCGTCGCCTGCGCCAAGACCGACGGCCACAAGATGTCGTGCGGCGAGCCGTGCTACCCGATCGACGTCGCCATCTCGCTCGACCACATTACGCTCAAGGCCGTCGAGGAAGGCCTGGGCACCTGCTGGATCGGCGCGTTCGATCAGCCCGCGGTCAAGAAACTCCTGAACATCCCGGAGGACATCCGCGTCGTCCAGCTCATGCCGCTCGGGTACCCCGCCGGCCAGCCGGCGGCGCGCTCGCGGCTGGACCTCGACGACATCGTCATCCCGGAGAAATGGAAGTAAAGCGCTCTGTTGAAAACCGCAGCGCCCGCTCACAGAGCGGGCCTACAAGAGGCCCGGAGACCCCGCTGGCGCTGACGGAGACGGCCGTTCCTGTAGGCCGGCTTTGTAAGCCGGCGTGGTTTTCAACAGAGCAGAAGTAAAGCGAAAGGAAGAGCCGTGTCCGACGCCAAGCGCACGCTGAGATTCGCAATGTCAGCCGCCGAGACCGCCCGGGCGACCGCGCCGGGCGACATCCGGCCGCATGCCGCCCGCGACGAGTCATCGCGGCGCGTCCGCAACGAGAAGATCGCCAGCGTCTTCAAGCGGTTCCTCGTCGCGCGCGTCGCCTTCGACGCCATCATCGAGATGTTCCGATCGCCCGAGCCAATGCGGTTCGAGCCGATCAACATCTTCGTCGAGCGCTCCCTCTTCGGCATGAAAGAGGAATGCCACGCCCTCTTCCGCTACGCCGGCAAGCCCGCGGCCGAGGCGCTCTACGCAGAGGACCTCTTCGACGTCCTCATCGGCTCCATCTTCCACGAGATGATGAAGATCAAGGAGAACTGCTACATCCTCGAGCACTACGGCCCGACGTACCGGTCCATCGCGGCGATCGCCGAGCGCCGCATCCGCGTGCCCGTCTACGAGCGGCTCTTCTTCCGCGCCTGCAAGCGCATCATCGAGCGCGCCTCGACCGCGGTCTACGAGGACATCCGCGCCGCCGAGCAGCTCTTCGAGGACGCCACCGAACACCTCCTCAGCATCCTCCCGCGGTTCGCGAACAACGGCCTCGTCACCAGGATGCTCATCGAAAACCAGCACCTCGTCGAGATGGTCTACGGGGAGGACGGCCTCGACCGCGTCCTCAAGGCGATGTACGAGGGCCGGCTCGCGAACGCGCACGTGCACGCCGCCTCGAGCTACATGGCCGCAGGCCGGCTTCAGGAGGCGCGCGAGTGCTGCGAGATCAGCCTGCGCAACGAGCCCGACAACGTCGGCGCCCGGCGACTCATCGAAGAGATCGAGCAAAAGACCTGAGCCGCCCGAGCACCGCGCGCACGGACCCACAATTAAAAGCGATGGCATAACCCACTGGCACGCCAGACGATATGCGCCCAAAGGGTGACAGGCACCCTTTCCACTTTACTTCCGCATGGGCATCCGCCGCCATCGCGTGGTCACCACACGCCAGCAGCAGGCTGATTGTCAAAACCATCCTCAGGATCATGAACACCTTCACGCGATCGTTCATTACTTGCCCTCGGGTTCTCCGGCACTTGGTGCATCACTGCTTTTCGACGCAGGCCTTTCGCCCGGTTCCTCTGGAACAAGACCCGCATCACGATTGATGCGTGTTATGGCATCCTGAATCAACTGGGCGTTGTCCTTATTCTGAATGAATTTCTTAAAGGCGCCAAGCTTTTGCTGGACATCTGCTTCCTGTCTTGTCTTGACGTCTTCAGGGGCGTCCTCGGCTGGCCACTCCAGCCTAAATAATGGGTCAAAGCGTGTGAGCCATTTGGAGTACCGCTTGCGCCTGGATATAGGCTGCGTCTTGTCCATCGCAATACTGAGGCAACTGTCAAGTGACGCAGCGGTGAAGTGAATTGGGATCTCCAGAGAGTTGGAACTCATCCCTTCTTTCTCGTCTTCAATCCACACGGTCCAATTGCCTGGCACAATATCCGCTGTCCGGTCTCGTTCAAACGAATAGTCGAATTCGTATTTGTCGCCAGCGGCGATGGGTATGCGCGGGGGGCGGGGGTAAATCCAAGCCTCCATTCGCTTCCCATCCTTCCCAATCACGATTACCGTTTTCCTGCGCCCGAACGAATATCCCTGCGCACGCTCGCTGGTCCCCGACAAGCGATACTTTAGCCGGACGGAGATTGACTCCTGTGGAGTCTCGATACTCCACGGCTCTTTCCCAGAGTTGCGATAGCTTATTCGCAAGACCAGGAAAACATCGCTGGCAAATGCCACTGGGCCATCAACTGTGGACAATATGATTGAATGTTGCGGCCGCTCTTCCTGTTCTCCAGCTAGCAACCTGTTGGATGTGACGCAACAAAGAATCATAATGATTCCGGCAGCACAGTAGATATTGCGTTCCATGAGCATACCTCCTCTAATCTAAGAATCTGTATCACTCCGGTTTGATGCCGCGTAGAATCTTCAACTCCGTCTGCGTGAACGCAGGTAGACTGCCAGTCGGGTCCATGAGTCCAGCCGCCGTAGAGTGATCATAATTTGGTCCGAAGACCTGCCGCTTAAAGGAATACCTGGTAGATATTCAAAAGATATTCAAGATATTCAAGATATTCCCTCGTGTCCTTAGATTGTCTCAGGTTTTGATGGAAACATGTCGATACAAATGGCAGGCGTAAGTGTTTTCCGTGAGTCGATTTGGGAGGGAGCCTGCCATGAACGTGGACGTGTCGGACCTGTGCTGTGTGAATTCTTCG
>JBDREM010000128.1:0-2731 GCA_043819695.1 Planctomycetota bacterium | reverse complement strand
CTGCTCCGAAGCGGCCGAATTGACGTCAGCAGATTGGTTTCTCACCGGCTTCCGCTTGACAAGTTCGAGGAGGCCGTCAACCTTCTCGCCGACCCCGAAGGGGCGATGAAGATACAGATGATGCCGGGGAACTGATCCGGGCCGCCATGCGCCGACGCCGAGGCTTCCTCGAGGAAGAGCGGGGGCTGCAGGCAATGGCAGTAACTTAAGCCCGATCATCCGCCGCCAGAGAGAACGGGCGGCCCGCCGCCTCCTCTGTCTTAATCCTAATCCTAATCCTAATCATAATCATAATCCCCTCGTGTCCCACGACCATCTCAGGCGCCGCAACGCCGCGAAGTGCCTGCGAGACACCAAGCGCGATCTCGGCACGCGCGCGGCTCATATCGCCGCGGATCAGCTGTCTCTCGGCCGGCGGGATATGCGGGTGCGTCGGCAGCATGCGGCTCGATCACACCAGCCAACCAGCGGTGTGTTCGTCTGTGCGCACAGACGCACACATCCACACAATGCCTCCAGCAGCCGCATACTGTGGTTCTGGCAGGGCGGGATGGCCGCGACGGCAACACTCCGTCATCACACGTGAGATATACATGGGACACAAGGCGCCTCCGTGCCGCTCTCCATTATCTATGCAGGGCTGAATGATGCGGGCAAGAGGCGGGTTCAGGTTCGAGCCGATGTATCTGGTGTTTGCGGCCCTCGGCGGGGCGGTGCTGCTTTTCATAATCGCCCCGCTCGTCGGGATGCTCGTGAACTGCTCTCCGTCACAGATAGCCGACGCCGCGACGGATGCGGAGGTTGGGCGAAGCATCTGGCTGACGCTCTGGACGTCTATAGCGGCGACGCTGCTCTTTGCCGGGGCGGCCATTCCGTTTGCGTATGTGCTTGCCCGCAAAGACTTTCCGCTCAAGCGCCTGGTCACGGCCATCATCGATATACCGGTGGTGATCCCCCACTCGGCGGCCGGGATCGCCGTGCTGGGGGTGATCTCGAGGCACAGTCTTGCGGGCCGGATCGCCGGGAAGTTCGGCCTGAGCTTTGTGAGCGGGCCCGCGGGGATCATGGCCGCGATGGCTTTCGTAAGCCTGCCGTTCCTCATCAACGCGGCCCGCGACGGTTTTCTGGCGGTCCCCGAGCGCCTGGAAAAGGCGGCACTGAACCTCGGGGCCTCGCCCCGCCGCGTGTTCCTGACGATCTCCGTTCCCCTGGCGTGGCGGGCAATCCTCTCCGGGTTGATCTTGATGTGGGCGCGCGGCATGAGCGAGTTCGGCGCGGTGATCATTGTCGCCTATCATCCGATGGTCACGCCGGTCCTCATTTTCGAGCGCTTTGGCGCGTTCGGGCTGAAGTACGCGCGGCCGGTCGCGGCCGTGTTCGTCGCCGTGTGTCTTCTTCTTTTTATCATACTGAGGATTCTTTCGCGGGAGAAGATTCGTGCTGAGCGTTAGGCACCTCGAGAAGGACCTGGGCCGCTTCGCCTTCCGGAACGTGTCGTTCGAGGTCCAGGCGGGCGAGTACTTCGCCCTGCTCGGCGCGTCCGGCGCGGGCAAGACCGTCCTGCTCGAGACCATTGCGGGCCTGATGACGCCCGATTCCGGGACGATATTCCTGGCCGGGCGGGAGATTACCTGCGAGAAGATCCAGACGAGGGGCCTGGCGCTCGTGTACCAGGATCAAAGCCTCTTTCCGCACCTGACCGTCCGCCAGAACATCGCCTATGGCCTGCGGTGCAGGAAGATCGCCCGCGCCGCCGCCAGGCGGCGGGTCGCCGGGCTCGCCGAAGATGTCGGGGTCACGCACCTGCTCGACCAAAAACCGGAAACGCTTTCGGGCGGCGAGGCCCAACGTGTGGCCCTCGGCCGCGCTCTGGCCACGGAACCGAGCTGCCTTCTTCTCGATGAGCCCATCTCTGCGCTCGACGCAGGATCGCGGGCCGGAATGCGGGCGCTCCTGCGGGGCCTGAATCGCCGGGGCCTCACTATCGTGCACGTCACCCACGACTACGAAGAGGCCGTCTCGCTCGCGTCGCGAGTGGCGATCATGGAGCGCGGGAAGATCGCTCAGGTCGGCACCCCCGACGAGGTTCTCCACCGCCCGGAGTCCGAGTTTGTCGCGAGGTTCGTCGGTGTTCGCAACTTCTTCAAGGGCAATCTCACGGCGCCGGCGAATGCAGAGGATGAACCGGCGGAATTCGCAGCCGCCGGCCTCACCTTCGCGGTCGTCACCGATGCAGAGAGCGGCCCGGGGGTTCTTCTGCTCCGGAGCGAGGACATCACCGTTTCAAACGTCCGCTCGGAGAGCAGCGCGCGGAACGCTTTTGAAGGAACGATCACGGACATCGCGCCGGCCGGCCATGGGGTCGAGGTGTTGGTCGACATCGGCGTGCAGATGTCGGCGATGATCACGTCGGCTTCAGTGAGAACGCTGGGGCTGGAACGCGGCCGGAAGGTGTGGATGAGCTTCAAGGCGACCGCCGGAAAGTTCCTCAAAGGATGAGGAAAGAGAAACCAGGGACCATCGGCGCGGCGCCGGTCGAGTGTCATTGACCCCGGCCGCGGCAACGCACCGTGCCCCGCCGACGGATTGGCCGCCATTCGGCCGGCGTGGCAGAGATACGGAAGGAATGACAGCCCGTGCTGGACAGATTCGGCCGCAGAATCAACTACCTTCGCATATCCGTCACCGACCGCTGCAATCTCCGCTGCGTCTACTGCATGCCCGAAGGAGG
>JBDREM010000127.1:0-7369 GCA_043819695.1 Planctomycetota bacterium | reverse complement strand
GGCGCAAGCGCCCTCACGCGGTTCGCCAACAACATCATCCACCAGAACGTCGCGCGGGAGGGCGGCGGCATGACGCTCTGCGCGGTTCGTGGCAAGCGGAGCGGAATGGCTCACACGGGCGTGCTCACCGGCGACGGCATCGCCGAGGCGGCGAAGAAGGCGGCGGCGACGGCCGCTGCGTCCGCCGAAGACCCGGAGTTCCCCGGCATCTTCAAGAGCCCGTCGGCGGAGCCGCGCGGGGTGTTCGACGACGAAACCGCGGCCGCGTCTCCGGCGCAGCGGGCCGAGGCGGCGTGTGAGATCATCCGCCGCATCGAGGGAGCCGGCGCGGTCGCCTCGGGCTCGTTTTCCACCAGCCGCAGCTCCGCGGCGCTTGCAAACACCGCGGGCACGCGGCAATACGACCGTTGGACGGACGTGGGGCTGAACGTCGTTGCGATGGCGGGCACGGCCGCGGGCCGCGCGACGTTCTCGGGGCCGCGCCTCGGCGAGGCCCACGCCGCCGAACGCGCGGAGTTCGCACTGAAGAAGTGCCTGGACTCGCGCGACCGCGCGGCGGCCGGGCCCGGCGAGTACACCGTCGTGCTCGAGCCGGCCGCAACTTCCGAACTGATTCCGTACCTGTCGTTCCTCGGCTTCAGCGCGCTCGCGATGCAGCAGGGCCGGAGCTGCCTGCAAGGGAAGCTCGGGCAGAAAGTCTGCGACGAACGCATCACGATCATTGACGATCCGCACGACCCCGCCGGGTCGCCATCGAGCTTTGACGGCGAGGGTGTGCCGAAGCAGCGCGTCGAGCTGATCGCAGGCGGCGTGGCGAAGGGGCTCGTTTACGACACGCGGACGGCGATCAAGGACAACGTGAGGTCGACGGGCCACGGCGGCGGGCCGACGGATCGGCACGGGCCGCACGCCGGGAACCTGATCGTTTCGGCCGGCGACGCGACGCTCGAGGACATGATCGCATCGGCCGGCCGCGGACTGCTCGTCTCCGACTTCCACTACACGAACATCGCCGAGCGGTCGACGGCGACGATCACGGGGATGACGCGCTACGGCCTGTTCGAGATCGCCGGCGGGCAGGTTGCACGGGCGGTGAAGAACCTCCGCTTCACGCAGTCGGTCCTGGCCGCGCTCGATGCTGTTTCCGCGGTGGGGAGGGATCGCGAGCGCTTCGGCTCGCTCGTCGTGCCCGCGCTCAAGATCGATTCGTTCCGTTTTACCGGCGTGAGCGATCACTAACTGTGCAGATGGAGCTGTTGAAAAAAGTGCAGGGAACCGCCGACTTTGCAAAGTCGGCCTGCAGGGATGACCGTTTGGCGGCGTCCTGGGGCTTCTTGCAGGCCCGCTGTGTGAGCGGGCGGGCTTTTCAACAGCCCCAGATGGAGCGGGAGCGCTCAGAGCCCTTTCAGGAGTTCTTCGCGCCGGACGTTGAGGATTTCAACGGTGCGGCCGATGTCGGCCTCTCGCATCACCTCGTTGGCGACCTCGCGGGCGTCCTCGACCTTGATCAGGCGGATGATGCGCTTCATCTCGGGGAGGACCTTCGGGCTTGCGCTGAACTGCCGCAGGCCGAGCCCGAGCAGGAGCACGAGATAGGAGAGGTCGCCGGACATCTGGCCGCACATGGCGACGGGGATGCCGGCCTCGTCGCCGGCGTCGATCGTGTGTTTGATGAGTTGTATCACGGCGGGATGCGCCGGCTGGAACAGGTGCGAGACGACGGGGTTGCCGCGGTCGACGGCGAGCGTGTATTGGACGAGGTCGTTGGTGCCGATGGAGAAGAAGTCGGCCTCTCTCGCGAGGACGTGGGCCATGACGGCTGCGGCGGGGACCTCGATCATTATGCCGACCTCGATGTCGCCCTCGTATGGCAGGCCGTCGGCGTCGAGTTCGTCGCGCACCTCGGCGAGGAACTCCTTTGCCCGCAAGATCTCGTCGAGCGAGGTGATCATCGGGAAGAGGATCTTGATGTATCCATGCACGGACGCCCGCAGGATGGCGCGGAGCTGTGTCTTGAACATGCCGGGCCGGTCGAAGCAGAGGCGGATCGAGCGGCAGCCAAGGAAAGGGTTCGGTTCGGTGGTCGACGGCCCGCCGGCGCCGGTCGCTGCCTTGTCGGCGCCGAGGTCGAACGTGCGAATCACGATCGGCTTGGGCCATATCGCCTCGGCGGCGGACCGGTAGGCGTCGAAGTGCTCGTCCTCGGTGGGCTCGCGGCCCTTCTCCATGTAGAGGTACTCGGTTCGGTAGAGCCCGATGCCCTCGGCGCCCTGTTCGAGCGCGGTCTGGACCTCGTAGGGGAACTCGATGTTGGCTGACAGCATGATGCGGCGGCCGTCGATGGTCTCGGCCGGCAGCTCGTGCTGCTCGACGATCAGCCGGCGGTCGGACTCGACGATGTGGCGCTCGATCTCGACGTACTGCGCGAGCGTCGTCTCGTCCGGGTCGATCACGACCTTGCCGGCGCCGCCGTCCACGATCATGCGGTCGCCGGCGCCGACGGCGGCCGTGAGCCCGCGGATGCCGACGACGGCGGGGATGCCGAGCGCATTGGCGATGATGGCGGTGTGCGAGGTCTTGCCGCCGGCTTCCATGGCGATCGCCAGCACCTTCTGGCGGTCGAACGCGACGGTTTGTGAAGGCATCAGGTCTTCGGCCACGATGACGACGGGCTCGGTCAGGTCGTGCACGTCGCCCGTGCTGCGCCCGAGCAGCACGCGGTGCAGCCGGCTTTGCACGTCGTATATGTCGGACACCCAGCGCGCGGTGCTCTTGTCCTCGAAGAGCCGTTGGATGTGTCTCTGGAGGACGTTGTCGGCGGCGGCCTCGGCGGTCATGAGCTTGGTCTCGATGCACTGGATGACGTCGTCGCGAAGGCGCGGGTCGTCGAGCATGCGGATGTGCGTCTCGAAGATGGCGAGATACTCCTCGCCCAGCCTGGGGGCAAGCCGGCGCTGGTCGTCGCGGATGCCCTCGATGGCGGTCGCCACGGCGATCTTGTAGCGCTCGATCTCGATATTGACCTGATCGATCGAGACGCTCTTGTGCCGCACGGGCATGCGCTCGCTCTCGATGACGAACGCGTCGCCGACGGCGACGCCGCGAGAGACGCCGATGCCCTGGAATATTTCCACGCTTTATTTCCTGTCGAGCTCTTTCTTCAGGAGGGCTGCGAGGATCTTGGTTGCCTTGGCCGCGTCGGGGCCGTCGGCCTCGAGCATGAGCGGCCCGCTCTCGGCGGCGAGCATCATGATGTCGAGTATGCTCTTGGCATCGGCGAGCTTGCCGCCGCGGGTCAGCGTGAGCTTGGCCTGAAAGCCCCCGGCCTTCTCGACCAGCACTTGCATCGGGCGCAGATGCAGGCTGTCATCGCGGGGCACGGGTATCTCTGTCGAGCTTGTCGCCATTGCGCCGCTAACCTTGCACATCCTTATCTGCTTCGGCGAACAGATCCACAATCTGCGTCTTGTTGTCCGCCACTTTCAGCCGCTCGAGGAAATTGTCGCGCTTCAGCATCTGGCTGACGAGCGCGATGCCCTCGAGGTGCGGGCCGATTACGCCGTCGGGCCAGAGCAGCAGGAAGATCGACCGCGCGGGTGCGCCGTCGACGGCGGCGAAGTCCACGCCCCGAGCGCTGTGTGCGTACGCGCCGATGAGCCGCCGCACGGCCTGGTGCTTGGCGTGCGGGATCGCCACGCCGTGCCCGATGCCCGTGCTCCCGATCTCCTCGCGGTGGAGCAGCGCCTCGATGACGGAACCCGCCGACTCAGGGTTGATACATCCCGCCTGGACGACTGACCGGACGATCTCAGCGAGCGCTTCAGGCTTGGTCTCCGCCCGGAGGTCGCTTATGATCGATTCTTCGAGGATGAAGTCGCCAAGGCGCATCTACTGTTCCTCCGCGAACTCGCCGTCGTCGAAGTCCTCGTCCGCCGGCTCCCCGGCCGGCTCGGGCTGCGTTCCGCGCAGCCTGCGGTCGCGCAGCTTCGCCTTGTGCTTCTTGAGCTGCCGGGCCATGTTGTCCGAGGCGAACTCGAGCGCTTCGTGGACTGTGCGACCCTTTTCAATGGCGACGAGCGTCTTGCCGCCGCTCACGGTGCAAACGATCTCGGCCTTGAGCCGCTCGGCGTGCTCGAGCTCAAACGTGATGTGCACGCCGTTGACGCCGTCGAAGAACTTCCCGAACTTCCCGGCCTCGGCCTCGGCGTGAGCCACCTGATCCTCACCCAGCGACATGTGCCGTCCAATTACATCGACCTGCATCACTTTTTGGCCTCCGGTTTGGTTCGCGGTCATTACGTTGGCTGGCCCGACGCCGACAGTATATCCGACCGCTGCGAACAGTGTCAATACGAATGGCGCCGAGACGCCCGCCCGCGGATTTCGCTTGCCATCGGGCGGTTCTCCGAAGATAATCTTCGCGTTCGTTCTTGCGTCGTCGGCCTCATCGACATTGTTTGTGTGAATGTTGACAGGTTCAAGGAGACTGCATTGATGAAACGTTCATTAGCGCTGTGGTCTTTGGTTGCCGCTCTGCTGATCTGCCCGATGGCGTATGCCGATGACTGGCCGCAGTGGGGCGGGCCGAACCGCGACCACAAGTCGGCGGAGACCGGGCTGCTGAAGACGTGGCCGGCCGGCGGGCCGAAGCTGCTCTGGGCAACGACCGAGGACCTCGGCGAGGGGTACTCATCCATCGCGATCGCCCGGGGCGCAATCTATACGACGGGCATGCTCGGCGCGAAGGGCTACGTCTTCGCGTTCGACATGAACGGCAAGCTCAAGTGGAAGAGCGAGTACGGGCCGGACTGGCAAAGGAACTCCCCCGGCTCGCGTACCACGCCCACAATCGACGGCGACCGGGCCTACGTGATGAGCGGGCTGGCGCGGATCGTATGCTTCGACGTCAAAGACGGCGTGCAGAAATGGGCAGTTGACACCGCCAAGGCGTTCGGCGCCCAGGGAATCTCGTGGGGGATATCCGAGTCGCCCCTCGTCTGCGACAACATCGTCGTCTGCACGCCGGGCGGCAAAGACGCCTCGCTCGTCGCGCTCGACAAGATGACGGGCAAGACCGTCTGGCGGACGAATGGCCTGAGCGACAAGTCTGCCTATTGCTCGCCGATCCGCATCAAGGACGACAAGAAGGACCTCATCGTCACCATGACCGAGAGCCACATCGTCGGCGTCAACGTCAAGGACGGCCTGGTGCTGTGGAAGCATCACTATCAGGGGCGATGCCGGGCGCACCCCAACACGCCGCTCTACAAGGATGGACAGATCTACGCCACGAGCGGCTACAATGACGGGGGCGTCGCGCTCGAGCTCTCGCCCGACGGCAAGCGGGTCGAGTTGCTGTGGAAGGAGAACAAGCTCGACACGCACCACGGCGGCGTCGTGCTCGTCGACGGATTCATCTACGGCTCGAACTGGCTCAACAACGTCAACGGCAGGTGGGCCTGCGTCGACTGGAAGACGGGGCAGGTCAAGTATGAGACGGCGTGGGAGAACAAAGGCTCGATCATCTACGCCGACGGCATGCTCTACTGCTACGAAGAGAAGCGCGGCACCGTCGCCCTGGTCAAGCCCACGCCGAAGGGCTTCGAGGTCGTCAGCTCATTCCAGATCACAAGAGGCAGCGGCCAGCACCACTGGGCCCATCCGGCGATCGCAGACGGCCGGCTTTACATCCGCCGCGGCAAAACACTGATGGCCTTCGACATCAAAGAATAAACAGGCGCATCAGCGCCGGCCCGGACAGCCCTGCTTGGCGCAGAAAGCGCGCCGCCGAAAAACGCCCCCGATGACAGGCTGCCACATTCAGCCCCTGAATCGCTAAAGACGAACCTTTCCCCGTCGATAACCAACCTGGGCGCAAGGCCTTCGGCCCTGTGCCCATCGGCAGGAGGAAAGGTCAAGATGGCACGCCCGGCGCTCGTAACCACCCTTATTCCAAGCACTTGGAAGTGCCGCCGCCTGCCCGCCGGTCATACAGGCCGGGCGCCCAGCCTCGCCGAAGACACCTGTCTCTCGACCGGGCACATCGACGGGGAGACAGAAGGAACTGCACCATGGAAACACACCAGAGGATCGATGACGTAGCCGGTCTGTTCCGGCCGAGGAACGGTAGCGCCGCCCTCTGGCCGCGTCCGGCGCTGGCCGACGAGGTCTCGCGAGTCCTCGCCGTCTGTGAGCCGGGCTCGCTGGAGGACCGGCTCCGCGCAGCCGCCCGAATGCTTGGCCAGGACGTCCGCTTCCTGCGAACATTCCCCGATGCTCTCGAAACCCTTCGCGAGCAGTTCTACCAGATCGTTGTGGTCGCGAAGACGGGCAACGGAATGCTCGCGCGCGACTTCGTCCGTGAGACGAAGAAGATCAGCGTCGACTCCGTTGTGGTGGTCGCCGCGCCGAACTCCCAATATGACCAGGTGGCCGAGGTGCTCGTCGAGGGAGCGTATGACTTCGTTCCACAGGACGCCGACGACCGGCAGCTCAGGCTGATGCTGGGCCGCGCGATGGACCACTCGCACCTCAGGCGGCGCAGTGACCAGCTCGAGCGAGCGCTCGACGCGCAGATGTCCACGCTCCAACAGCGGCTCCGCGAGCTGGCGATGCTGAACGAGCTGACGCAGGACATGAGCTCCGTTGCCGACCTCGACGAAATACTCCGACGCGCGCTGAACCGCGTCATCGACGCCTTCGGCTGCGAATGCGGGTCGTTCCTGATCCTCGATCCGGAGGCCGGTGAGCTGGTGGTGCGCGCCGCCGCCGGCCTCGGAGCCGAACAACTCATCGGGCAACGGCGGAAACTCGGCGAGGGCGTCGCCGGAAAGGTCGCCAACGAGCGCCATCCCGTCCTCGTTACCGACGTCGCGAACGACTCGCGGTTCCGCTCCGACGCGTTGAGCACCGATGGCATACGCCATTACCACTCGAGCTCGTTCCTCGCGATGCCGCTCATCCATCACGGCCGCCTGCTGGGCGAGATGAACGTCACCGAGCGGACCTCCGGCGCGCCGTTCACCCAGGACGACCTGCGGCTGTTCGCCATCCTCGGCGGGCACGTCGCCAGCGCCATCAACGGGGCGCTCGCGGCCGAGGGGCTCAAGAAGGCGAACGCGGCGCTGCGCCGTGAGATGTCGCTGACGCACGAGCGCCTGAGCGCCACGAATGAACGCCTGGGCGAGGCCGAGGTGTTCGCGCTCACGGTCGTCGAACGCCTGCCCGCGGCGATGGTGGCGTTCGATGCGGACCGGAACGTCACATTCGCCAACGAGGCCGCGCACGAGCTCCTCAGCCTCGAACGCGGCGGCTCGCTGAAGCGACTCTCCGGCGAGGAGGGGCTCGCGGCCGTGGCCGAGGCCGGGGC
>JBDREM010000126.1:0-4201 GCA_043819695.1 Planctomycetota bacterium | reverse complement strand
TCATCGTCGGCGTTTCGGGCACCGTTCGGGAAGCCGTCGAGGAGTACAAAGCCGGCGGGTTCGAGTCGACAGAGGGTCCGAATGTCGACGCTAAGTTCGGCGTCTAGCCAGATTGGAGGTGCGGGATGCCAAGAGGAGACGGAACGGGACCAGCCGGTCGTGGGCCGGCCACGGGGCGAGGTGTTGGCAGAAGAAATACCGCACCGGGCGGGCGTGGGCGCGGAGGCCGGTTCGCGCTCGGCCCCGGCGGAGGCTGCGTCTGCCCCGAGTGCGGGAAGACCATGCCCCACCAGCGGGGCGTTCCGTGCTCGGGCCTCAAATGCCCCGCGTGCGGCGCTGCGATGACCCGAGCGAGGTAGCCCGGGCGGGCGCGGCAAGGTTGCTGCCGGCCGCTCAGAAGGAAGAGTGATCGCTGGCGCCCCAACAGAAGCATGCGAAGATAAGGAGAACATTAATGCCCAAGTCAGCCAAAGACGTTCTGAAGGATTTCCAGACCGATATGCCCAAGCTTGCAAAGGCCATCCCTCAGGTGACGGAGGATTTTGTCAAGAAACTCATGCCCGACGTGCTGAAGGACGGCGCGCTTTCCACGAAGCAGAAGGAGTTGATCGCCCTCGGCATCGCCATTTGCGCCACGTGCGACTACTGCATCACGATCCACGTGAAGAAGTGCCTCGAGGCCGGGGCGACGAAGGAGGAGATTGCCGAAGCCTGCGGCGTCGCCATCCTGATGGGCGGCGGCCCCGCTCTGACCTACGCGACCTTCGCGGCCAAGGCGGTCGAGGAACTCGGGGAATAGGAGCGACCGATGATTGTGGCCATCGCCTCGGGTAAGGGCGGCACGGGCAAGACGACCGTTGCCGTCAACTTCGCCAAGGTGCTCTCGGAGCAGGGGCGCGACGTTCAGTTGCTCGACTGCGACGTCGAGGAGCCAAATTGTCATATTTTCGTCAAGCCGGAGTTCGAGACGTCAAGGAGCGTCGCCGTGCCCGTGCCCGAGGTAGACGAGGCGCTCTGCACGCTGTGCGGCGAGTGCGCGGACGTCTGCCAGTTCAACGCAATCGCGTGCCTCAAGAAGTCGGTGTTGGTGTTTCCGGAGCTGTGCCACGGCTGCGGCGGCTGCTGGCTGGTATGTCCGGCCGGAGCCATCACGCCGACGGGCCGCGAGGTCGGCGTGGTCGAGACGGGCGAGGCGTTGGGCTTCGCGTTCGCGCACGGGCGACTCCGGATCGGCGAGGCGATGTCGCCGCCGCTGATCAAGGCGGTCAAGAGGAAGATAGACCCCGCGCGAACGTGCATCATCGACGCACCACCAGGGACCTCGTGTCCCGTCATCGAAGCGGTCAAGGGTGCGGACTTCCTCCTGCTGGTAACTGAGCCGACGCCGTTCGGACTGAACGATTTGCGGCTGGCCGTCGAGATGGCGCGAGAACTCCGGCTGCCACGCGGGGTGGTCATTAACCGTTGCGACATCGGCGACGGCCGCCTGAAGGAGTACTGCGCGAGGGAGAAGATTGCTGTGCTCGGCGAGATCCCCGATGACCGCCGGATCGCTGAGGCGTATTCGCGGGGCGAACTCGTGGTCGACGCGCTCCCCGAATACGGAGCGCAATTCGAGACACTGTGGACGAACATCGAGGAGCGGCTCCCGGAACTCCACGAGAAGGTGGGACGTTGACGTGAAAGAACTCGTCGTCATCAGCGGAAAAGGTGGAACGGGCAAGACGAGTGTCGTCGCTTCGTTCGCAGCTCTCGCGGAGAGCAAGGTCATCGCGGACTGCGACGTCGACGCGGCCGACCTCCACCTTGTCCTTGCGCCGAACATCAAGCACCGTGAGGAATTTTCAGCCAGCAAGCAGGCGATGATTGACCAGGAACGGTGCACCGCCTGCGGCAAGTGCGAAGAGGTCTGCCAGTTCGATGCAATTCACCTGGACGAGCCGAAGACGGGCGTGCTCGGCAAGACGTACCGCGTCGACCCGATCGCATGCGAAGGCTGTTCGGTGTGTGTGCGGTTCTGCCCGGCCGATGCAATCCTGTTTGGCGATGTGGTCAGCGGCGAATGGTTCATCTCCGATACGCGGCACGGCCCGATGGTGCACGCCAAGCTCGGTGTGGCGGCCGAGAACTCCGGCAAGCTCGTCACACTCGTCCGCAACAAGGCGAGGGAAATCGCGGCGGAGAACACGCTCGGTCTCATCATCGCCGATGGTTCTCCCGGCATCGGCTGCCCCGTCATCGCATCGATCGCCGGCGCGTCGCTGGTACTCGTGGTGACGGAACCGACGCTGTCCGGGCTGCACGACCTTGAGCGGGTGTGCGGGTTGACGAAGTTCTTCGGTGCGCAGACCGCGGTTTGCATCAACAAATGCGACCTGAACCCGGAAGTTGCGGCCGAAATCGAGAACGGCGCAGAGGAGAAAGGCATTCGGGTGCTCGGCAGGGTGAGGTACGACTCGGCAGTGACCAGGGCGCAGGTCGATGGGATCAGCGTTGTTGAGGCCGATGGCGAAAGCGCCGCAGCCGACGACATTCGCGCCTTGTGGCAGAATGTTTCTGCCGAGCTGAACTCGGAGAGGTGACGATGGCGACAGAGAAGTCATGCAGCACGTGTGATTCGGAAACCTGTTCGGCGGCCGCGCAACGTCCGAACGAGAGCGATCAGCAGTATCAGCAGCGTCTGGCCGTGGCCCGGCGGATGTGCCGGATCAAACGGAAGGTCATCGTTTTGTCCGGGAAGGGCGGCGTTGGCAAGAGCACGGTGGCCGTGAACGTGGCGGTTGCTGCGGCTCAGGACGGCCTGCGAACGGGGCTGCTCGACGTGGACGTGCACGGGCCCAGCGTGCCGAAACTGCTCGGCATCGAGGGAGCACGGCCTGGGGCCGCGGGCGGCGCCATCGTTCCCGTCGAGGCCTGCGGGGGCCTGTTGGTGATGTCGGTCGGATTCCTCTTGCAGGGCCGCGACGACGCCGTCATCTGGCGCGGCCCGATGAAGCACGGAGTGATCCGTCAGTTCCTGGCCGACGTGGAATGGGGCGACCTCGACCTGCTCGTCGTGGACTCGCCGCCCGGCACGGGCGACGAGCCATTGTCGGTGATCCAACTCATCGGGGACGCCACCGGTGCGATCGTGGTTACGACGCCGCAGGAGGTGGCGCTGGCCGACGTGCGGAAGTCCATCAACTTCTGCCGGCAGCTCTCGCTGCCCGTGCTCGGCGTGATCGAGAACATGAGCGGGTTCGTGTGCCCCGGATGCGGTGAGGTCACGGATGTGTTCGGTTCGGGCGGAGGCGAGAAGATGGCCGGCGAGATGGGTGTGCCGTTCCTCGGTAAGGTGCCAATTGAGCCGCGGGTGTCGGACAGCGGCGACGCCGGCCGGCCGTTTGTCACGTTGGAGAATCCCGGACCCGGAGTTGAGGTATTTCGCGCGGCTGTCGAGCGCGCAACAAGAGCAAAGGAGTAAGTATATGCGATATGCTGTACCGCTCGTGAACGGTGTCTTGAGCGCGCACTTTGGCCATTGCGAGGAGTTTGCGTTCATCGATGTTGATCCGGAGACACGGACCGTTGGCGAATCGATAAAGGCCGTTCCGCCGGCGCACGAACCGGGCGCGTTGCCCGCCTGGCTGAGCCGGAACGGCGCCGAAGTCATCATCGCGGGCGGCATGGGAAGCCGGGCGCAGGCCCTGTTCAGGGAGAACGGCATTAGAGTTGTTGTCGGAGCGCCGACGACTGCACCCGAAGAACTCGTTGCGGCACACCTTGACGGAACGCTCGAAACAGGGGGCAACATCTGCGATCACTGACAAAGGTGATAACAATGCCGCTTGGCCAAGTAAAAGCAACGGTGCTTGTGGAGAACACAAGTGACCGCGCCGATCTCGAGGCCGAGCATGGATTCTCGGTCTGGATTGAGACCGGTGAATCGAAGGTTCTTTTCGATACCGGGGCATCGGGTCTCCTGTGCCGGAATGCCGAGGTGCTTGGTATCGATCTCGCCCAGGCCGACGCCGTCGTGCTCAGTCACGGCCACTACGACCACACCGGCGGCCTGGCCGACGTGATGAAGCTTGCGAGAAACGCAAGGATCCACGCGCACCCGGCAGCGGGGATCGATTGCTCCGGGCGGTGCGTGATGCTCTCCCGCGCTTCGGAGATCGTCGTGCCGGGGATCCGGACGACGGGCGAGGTGGCGCGCGTC
>JBDREM010000125.1:0-2163 GCA_043819695.1 Planctomycetota bacterium | reverse complement strand
CGTCCCGAGGGTTTGCTTTTCTTCGAGCTTGCGGGCAAGGAGTCCGTGGTCTATCGGTTGGTCGGCCGCCGCGAGCTCTTGCGCCGCCTCGAAGATCAACCGGTGGGCGCTCCGGTAGAAGTCGTCGGGGCGCAACAGCTCGAGGGCGACGCCGGCCGCCTGGGGGTCGAGCATCATCGAGCCCAGGACCGCGGCCTCCATGTCCAGGGCCTGCGGCGGTAGCCGGTCAGTCGCCTCAGACATCCCTCAGACCTCCCGCCGCTCTTGCGGCTCTCCGAGAATTCTTCCCAGGTTGGACTTGTTCAGAATGCGAACGCCCCGAGCGCCAAGACCAGCGATGAACTCGCGGAGGTCTTCGGCTAACGGCTCGGGCAAGTTGTGGCCCTTCGAGTCGGCGCCGATGTTGACCCACTTGGGAGCGGCCCCGCTAATTCTTGCCGCAAACGCAGGCGAGAAGGCAAGAACGGGCTCGATGGTGATGAAGTCGAACCCGAAACAGGACACGAGCCGTTGGCTCGGCGACGGTGCCGCGCCCATGACGCGCGAGTGGTGCAGGTCGCTCTCGATAGTCGCGCCCAGGAATCGGATAGGCGGCAAGCGCCTTGCGAATTGTGGCACACGCGCGGGGTTCTTCGTTTGGAAGACGTAGACATTCTCGGGGTAGCTGGAGCAATGCCTCAGGACGCGATCTACGATGGCCTCGTGGACATCTTCGGCGAACAGGTCATTTTGGTGCTCGATGAAGATCGTCTTCCCGCTCCCGTAGTTGACCGCGAACTCCGACTCCCGGCACCGCAACACCCCGGCGAACGCCCCGGTCCCCCATCGCCGCTCATGCGCCTGGACGTAGCAATATGAGCAACCGTGTGGGCAGCGACCGCGGAGGTGGGAGTGCATGAATCCGCACCACGGATACATGTTCCCGGATGATTTACGAAGTGCCACGGGTTGCCTCCTTTCGCTGAAAGTTCACAATGCTGGTCACGTGTTGTATAAATTCAGGCGCCGAGCGCCGCCCTTTCATTTGATTGCACGGGAAGCAACATGTGACGAGGTTTCCTTCCACGTAACCCACAGAGTTGTCCACTCGATCAAGCCCGTGGCGGTGCGTGTCGGGTGGAGGTTCGGCACCACAATATGCGCACGACTTGGCAAGCATCGACACAAACCAGTCCTTCTTGAGCCGAAAGACAATGCCGCGCTTGTGGGCCGACCGCCGGTAAAGGTCAAACATAGAACCGGGCGTTTTTCTCCCCCACTCGCGCGCCTGTCTGCGTCCATTGGGGCTGGCGGCCCACTTGCGTTTCCACGCCCGTATTTTGCTGCGGTTTCGACTGCGCCATGCGCGTTTCGTGGCCCTCCCCTTTGTAGATTGAGAGTATTTCTTGGCCGCGCGCCTAGCTGCCTCGCTCACCGGCCTGCTCTTGTTCAGGCTCATCGCCTTGCCTCCTTTTCGACCAGCCGGCAGAGCTTGTGCTTGTCCCCGAAAGACTCGCACCACTTCACGAAGGACGAGATGGGAGCCGGGAGCGGAGCCCGCTCGCGCTGGCCGCACCTCTCGCAGACAGCCTCGGAGGTGTTCGCGTCGATGACTATCCACTTGGGAATCTTCCGCGCGCTCATCGCCCGGACCTCACGATCTCGGCGACCTTCGCGCAGATTGCCGCGCGACTTGTTCAGTCCCATGTCAGACCTCCCGCCGCGCGGGCGGCTTGGTCTCTAAGGTTGCCCCCGCGTCGGATTCCGCCGACGCTCTAACGGGCGGGCCACCCGGGCCATTTGTCTCACCGGAGACCCGTCGCGGGAGTCGAACCCGCCTCCCTTCACACCAGTCCTCGGCCAACGAGCCGGAATCGAACCGGCCCTTTTCGCGGGCCACCATCGGCCCAATCACGTTGTCACCCCTCCCGCCGCTCGGCCAGCCTACAACGATGGTAAGCATAGTCACCTTGGCCTCGGCAACCGCAGCCCGTACAGCGCCACCAGTGACCCTCCAGCACTTGCATCATGGCGGGTGTGGCTTTGCCCGCCGGCTTCGCGCGAACCGTCCGCAGCTCCTTCTCCAGCCGCCCGACCTCGGCGCGGAGCTTGGCGTTCTCTTCATCGAGCCAGAGGATGCAGTCTGCACCCTCGTTGGCGATTGCACCGTCGGCGCGCCGGCCA
>JBDREM010000124.1:0-45470 GCA_043819695.1 Planctomycetota bacterium | reverse complement strand
GCTTTGACGATGTCGGGCGGGAGTTCGTCGATGGCTTGGGCGCGGCCGTCGGCGTAGAGGATGAGGTAGCTCTTGGGCTTGGGCAGCTTGGGGTCGGCGATGAAGGCGGCGATGTCGATGAGGAGCCAGGTGTTGCGCGGCAGGCGGTCGAGGGATTTACCGTTGACGGTGTCGTTCCACGCGAACGTGAGGCCCTTCTTCTTGAGGGCGCCCGGGGCGAATGGTGAGATGAACATCTGCTGCGGGACACCCTCGATGAGCCGCGTGATGGATTTCGGGTCCTTCTTGGGATCGCCTTTGGGGAAGAAGACGGCGTTGGGGAGTTTGCCGGTCGTCATTGTCTGCATCCGGAGCATCATGTGGATCTGCTTGAGGTTGTGGACGCCCTTGACTTCATTGGCCTGGTTGACGGCGTAGCGGTAGTTGCCCTGGCTGTGCAGGCCGGCGATGATGGACGTGGCGGCGAGGACTTCGACGAGCGTGAAGCCGAGCGTCCTGCGGCGAGAGCGTGAGCGGAACATTGTTGTTGCCTCCGTTCGATGTGAGCCTACGAGACTCCGGGCGCGAAAAGCTCGACAGGATTACAGGATCAGGGGGGATACAGCGCGATGGCGCGCCGTCATCCTGTCCATCCAGTTGATCCTGCCAAGAAGGCGATTGCCGGCGCCTCACTCCCTAATTGTTTCCTCCTTGCCGAGGTATTGCAAGCGATTTCCATGCAGAAAGGTGACGGCTGAGGTCCTGGGGCCTCGCTGGCGGCCCGGGTGAGCGCCGGCCGTGCATGCCTGACGGGCCGGGACCGGTGCGATTCTTTGGCTTTTTTAAAAAACCCCAAAAAAAGTGCGTGCTTTTTCATTGACTTATGAAGAAAATGTGATATGGTTCTTAATTCGGCTTTGAGCTGCCTATTCCGCGGCCAGCGTAGCTCAAAGGCAGAGCAGCGGTTTTGTAAACCGCAGGTTGTGAGTTCGATTCTCACCGCTGGCTCCATTGGCGGGCCGTTTGATAAGCTGATGCTGGAGCTGGGCGTTAGTTTATGGCGTACCGGGCGCCCGGATGGGCGGACCGGGACGTTGCGGGACGCGCTTACGGGCAGATTCCCGAGTGGCCAAAGGGACCAGACTGTAAATCTGGTGGCTCCGCCTTCGCAGGTTCGAATCCTGCTCTGCCCACCAGCTTTCGCCCGGATGCGTCGGGGTCGAGGCAGGGCAGGACGAAGGCCCGGTACTGCGGGCGTAGCTCAATGGTAGAGCCCCAGCCTTCCAAGCTGGTCGTGAGGGTTCGATCCCCTTCGCCCGCTCCAGTCCTTCGCGCAGGCTGGTGTAGCTCAGTGGCAGAGCGCGTCCTTGGTAAGGACGAGGTCATGGGTTCGACCCCCATCACCAGCTCTCTATGACGTGTATGACGGCGGGGCGGTCCCGCTGATTGTGCAAAGTGGCAGGCAATCCAAGCTCCTGAGTTCGCGTGTGGAGCGCGGGCGGTCGGGGCTTCAGGCGCATGGAGGAGGTGTTATGGCAAAGGAAGTATTCGCGAGGACGAAGCCGCACGTAAACGTCGGCACGATCGGCCACATCGACCACGGCAAGACGGTGCTGACGTCGGCCATCACGATGGTGTCCGAGAAGCGGGGCTTCGGGAAGATGAAGTCGTATGAGGACATTGCGAAGGGCGGCACGATCCGCGACGCGAGCAAGATCGTGACGATCGCGGTCGCGCACGTCGAATACGAGACCGAGAACCGGCACTACGCGCACATCGACTGCCCCGGGCACGCCGACTACATCAAGAACATGATCACCGGCGCGGCCCAGATGGACGGCGCGATCCTCGTGGTCGACGCCGCCGACGGCCCGATGATGCAGACGAAGGAGCACGTGCTGCTGGCCAAGCAGGTGAACGTGCCGGCGCTCGTTGTGTTCCTGAACAAGATCGACCTGGTCGACGACCCCGAGCTGCTCGACCTGGTCGAGCTCGAGGTCCGCGAGCTGCTGAGCAAGTATGAGTTCCCGGGCGACGACGTTCCGGTCATCCGCGGCGCCGCCCTCAAGGCGATGCAGGCCGGCGGCGACCCGGAACACGAGGACTGCAAGGCGATCATCGAGCTGCTCGAGGCGCTGGACGCGTCGATCCCCGAGCCGTTGCGCGAGACGGACAAGCCGCTCCTGATGGCCGTCGAGGACGTGTTCAGCATCAAGGGCCGCGGCACCGTCGGCACCGGCCGGATCGAGCGCGGCGTGGTTCACGTGGGCGACGAGGTCGAGATCGTCGGCCTCAAGGACACGCGCAAGACGACGTGCACCGGCGTCGAGATGTTCAACAAGACGCTCGAGGAGGGCATGGCGGGCGACAACGTCGGCCTGCTGCTGCGCGGCGTCGAGAAGGAAGAGCTCGAACGCGGCCAGGTCATCGCCGCGCCCGGCTCGATCACGCCGCACAAAAAGTTCGACTCGCAGGTTTACGTCCTGTCGAAGGAAGAGGGCGGCCGCCACACGCCGTTCTTCAGCGGCTACCGGCCGCAGTTCTACTTCCGGACGACCGACGTGACCGGCTCGGTCGCGCTCGCCGAGGGCGTCGAGATGGTGATGCCGGGCGACAACGCCGAGTTCAAGGTCGAGCTGATCACACCCATCGCGATGGAAGAGAACATGCGTTTCGCCATTCGCGAGGGCGGGAAGACGGTCGGCGCGGGCGTTGTGACGAAGATCGTCGAGTAGCGGTCACGCCGGACGCCGCAGGCGATGCTCGGGCGGATAAAGGACAGAGAGAACGATGCGACAGTACGTGACGCTCGAATGCACCGAGTGCAAGCAGCAGAACTACCGTACCAGCAAGGAGACACGCGGCACGGACAAACTGGAGCTGAGCAAGTATTGCCGCTTCTGCAGGAAGCACACGACGCACAAGGAACGCAAGAAGTGACCCGGGCCGGTGATTCGCGGCCGGCTCGCGTAGGCCAGTAGCTCAATTTGGTAGAGCACCGGTCTCCAAAACCGGCGGTTAGGGGTTCGAGTCCCTTCTGGCCTGCCACCGCAAGCGGTTGCAGGAATTGGCGCGAAGCAGGGCAGGGCGATTGGGCATCTATAAGAAAGACGAAGGGATGTGGGCGCGGGCGCCCGTGGCCATCGTCGGCGGCATCATTACCGTCGCCGTGACGCGGTCGGCGATGGCGCTGGCCAAGCCGCCCGCCTCATACATCTGGGGCGGCGTGGCGTTTCTCGCGCTCGCCGTCGCCACGCTCTTCCTCGCCTTCTTCCACCGGAAGACGGGCGACGTGCTGATCGACACCGAGAGCGAGATGCGCAAGGTCGTCTGGCCCAACCGCGAGGAGATCGTCGGCTCGACGACCGTGGTCATCGCGACGACGGTGCTCCTGGGCTTGATGATTTACGGCCTTGACATCGGGCTGGCTCAGTTCCTGGATCTCATCGGCCTGTACTGAGTGATCGAGGGCGAAACGTGAAGCAGTGGTACGTGCTGCGGGTGCAGACGAATCGCGAGGAAAGCGTTCGCGACGGGCTGCTGACGCGCGTTCGGGCCGCGGGCATCGAAGAGCAGATCTCCGCCGCCCTCGTGCCCACTGAGACCGTCTCGGAGATCAAGGCCGGGAAGAAGGTGACGTCCGAGCACAAGATCTACCCCGGCTACATCTTCGTGGAGATGGAACTGAGCGAGGAGGCGCTGGCGGTCGTGAAGAACTGCCCGGGCATCGGGGACTTTCTCGGGACCAGCGGCGCGGCCGTCCCGCTGAGCGACAAGGAGGTCGAGAAGGTCACGGCCGAGGCCGAGAGCAAGGAAGAGGCGCCGACGATCAAGATCGATTTCGAGTCGGGCGACAACGTCAAGATCACCGAGGGCGCGTTCAAGAACTTCGACGGCGTCGTCCAGGAAGTGATACACGACAAGGGCCTGCTGCGCGTGGCGGTGACGATTTTCGGCCGCCCCACGCCCGTCGAGCTCGAATACTGGCAGGTCGAGAAATCGTGACTGACCGGCCTGATAAGTCGTACAGGTCTTGTCGGACCTGTTGAGCGGAGCACAAGGTTATGGCGAAAGAGATCGTTGAAGTTTTCCGGATGCAGGTGCCCGCCGGGCAGGCCACGCCGGGCCCGCCGGTCGGCGTTGCGCTCGGCCCCCGGAACCTCAACCCCGGCGCGTTCTGCAAGGATTTCAACGACCGGACCCGTCAGATGCAAGGCACGACGGTGACGGTCGAGCTGACGGTCTACAAGGACAAGTCCTTCGTTTTCCGCGTGCTCAAGCCGCCGACCGCCGTCCTGCTGAAGAAAGCCGCCAACATCGTCAAGGGGTCGGGCGTGCCGAACAAGGACTCGGTCGGCCAGGTCACACGCGCGCAGATCGAGAACATCGCCAAGGAGAAGATGGCGGACCTTAACACGGACGACCCGGCGTGCGCGGTCAGGCAGATCGAGGGCAGCGCCCGCAGCATGGGCATCAGAATTGTGGAGTGACGCGATGTCGTAATCGCACTCCTAACGCGGCCTTCGGCCGCAACCCTAATCCTGATCGTGCTCGCCGTGCGAACGGGCGGTCAGGATTACGATTGAGATTACGAGCGGGAAAGGGATAATGACGAAGAGCAAGAGATATCGCCAAGCCGCGGAAGCCATCGACCCTGCGAAGGAGTATGGGCTTCCCGAGGCGCTCGGGCTGATCAAGGCGCAGCCGGCGGCGAAGTTCGACGAGACCATCGAGATCTCCATCCATACGGGGCTCGACGCAAAGAAGGCCGACCAGGCCCTTCGGGGCACCATCTCGCTGCCCAAGGGCACGGGCAAGTCGCTCCGCGTTGTCGCCTTCTGCCCGCCGGACCAGGTCGAGGCGGCCAAGGCCGCGGGCGCGATCGAGGCCGGCGGCGAGAACCTTGCCGAGAAGATCAGCGGCGGCTGGTTCGACTTCGACGTCGCCGTGGCCGCGCCGTCCACGATGCAGTTCGTCGGCAAGCTCGGCCGCACGCTCGGCCCGAAGGGCCTCATGCCGTCGCCGAAAAGCGGCACGGTGACCGAAGACATTGTGAACGCGGTGGCCGAGTTCGCCGCGGGCAAGATCGAGTACCGGCTCGACGCCAGCGGCAACGTGCACGCGCCGGTCGGCAAGAAATCGTTCTCCATAGAGGACCTCGCGGCGAACGTCGGGGCCCTCATGGACCAGATTCACCGTTCGAAGCCGTCGACGGCGAAGGGCAAGTACATCAAGGGAATCACGCTGGCCGCCACGATGGGGCCGGGCGTCAAGGTCGCGATGTAAGGAGCGTGGAATTGGTTATTCGTTAATCGTTAATCGGAAAGCGGCGCGGCACGGCAGCGGGCCCGCCCGAAGAAACACGAATGACGATTCAACGAATAACGGATAACGAAGACCGAGGAACGCGATGCCGAGCAGACTGAACCAACTGGTTGCCAAGGAACTAAGCGAGCGATTCCAAGACGTCGACACGTGCGTCTTCGTCGACTTCACCGGCCTGAGCGGGCGGAAGGCGGCCGAGCTGCGGAACCAGATTCAATCGGCGTGCGGCGCCGCCGCCGCCTTCACGGTCGTCAAGACGTCGCTCGCCCGGCGGGCGCTCGCAAACAACGAGAACATGACGGAGCTCCTCAGGGGCCCGGTCGGCGAATGCCTCTCGGGCCCGACGGGCATGGCGTACGGCGCCGCCGACCCGGTCGCCCTCGTGCGGACGCTCGCCGAGTGGAGCAAGAAAGAAAGCCTGTTGAAGTTCAAAGGCGGGGTGCTGTCAGGTCGCCCATTACCTGCGGACGCCGTGGCCGAGCTGGCCAAGATCCCGCCCAAACCCGTGTTGATGGGCCAGGTGGTCGGAATGATCGCCGCGCCCATCACCTCGCTTCTCGGCCTGTGCCAGGGCCTTCTCCGGCAGATCGCCGGCCTGGCCGACGCGCTGGCGAAGCAGTTCGACGACGCTCACCGCCCCGAGCCTATCGAGGGGCAGCAAACCGAATCCGAAGGAAAGGAGAACTAGGGATGTCTAAAGAAGCCACAACCGCCGCCACCGGACCCACCGGGAAGGTGGCCGAGGTGCTCGAGTTGATATCGGGCATGACGGTCCTCGAGCTGTCGGAGTTTGTCAAGGCCGCCGAGGACAAGTTCGGCGTGACGGCCGCGGCGCCCGCCGCCGTTGCCGCCGGGCCCGCTGCCGGGGGCGAGGCCGCTGCCGCCGAGGAGGCCCCGAGCACATTCGACGTCATCCTGAAGGCCGCCGGCGAGCAGAAGCTGCAGACGATCAAGGTCGTGCGCCAGCTCACCTCGCTCGGCCTCAAGGAAGCGAAGGCGCTCGTCGACGGCGCTCCCAAGCCGGTCGGCGAAGGCGTCGACAAGGAAGAGGCCGACAAGATGAAGGCCGCTCTCGAAGAGGTCGGCGCGAAGGTCGAGATCAAGTAGATCGGGTTCTCGGTGTCAGGTGTGTCGGTGCTCGCAGCGGCCGCAAGGCGGCCCCCGAACACCAAGAACGGAGCCGCGAACACTGAAGAAGGTCCTGCGGAGACCGTAGATGGAAGTTCGCAACTACAAGAAGGTCGGCGACGCGGTCAATGTTCCCGACCTTGTCGCCATCCAGACCAATTCGTACCGGGGCTTTCTCCAGATCGGGACGGCGCCCGAGAAGCGCGAGAACCGCGGCCTCGAGGCCATCTTCCGCGAGACGTTCCCGGTCCTGAGCTACGACGGGAGCCTCCGGCTGGAGTATCTCCGCTACGAGCTTGGCCGGCCGCGCTACACGCCCGAGGAATGCCGCAAGCTCGGCCTCACATACGGGCGCCCGCTCACCATCTTCATCCGCTTCATCGGGCCCGAGACCATCGACGAGGGCGTGTACCTGGGCGACGTTCCCATCATGATGGGCGGCGGCGAGTTCATCGTGAACGGCGCCGAGCGCGTCATCGTCTCACAACTGCACCGCTCGCCCGGCGTCGACTTCGAGGCCCAGACCCACACGAGCGGCAAGAAGCTCTATTCCTGCCGCATCATCCCCGAGCGCGGCAGTTGGATCGAGCTCTCCGTCTCGAAGAAAGACGTCCTCAGCGTCAAGATCGACCAGAGCGGCAAGTTCCCCGCGACCACGCTCCTCCGAGCCGTCAACCGGAAATACGGCACCACCGAAGACCTGCTCCGCCTCTTCTACGAGACTAAGGCGGTGCAGATCAAGAGCAAGCCCGACATCAAGAAGCTCGTCGGCTCGGTCGCCGTCGGGGCGCTCGTCAACGCGACGACCAACGAGATCATCGTCGAGTCGGGCGGCGTCATCGACGAGCCTGCGGCCGAGTTCATCGCCGCCTCCTCGCTCGACAAGATCGAGGTCATCGAGGTCGTCGACGATCCCCTCATCCTCAACACCATCGCCGAAGACCACGCCCACACGTACGAGGAAGCTCTCGAACGCATCTACCGGCGCCTCCGCCCCGGCAACCCGTTCCAGCTCAAGCGCGCCGAGACGCTGTTCGCCGAACGGTTCTTCGACCAGAACCGCTACCGCCTCGGCCGCGTCGGCCGGTTCCGCCTGAACCGCAAGTTCAAGCAAGACGTGAGCGAGAGCGAGATGACGCTCCGGCCCGAGGACCTCCTCAACGCGTTCAAGTACCTCGTCGAACTCCGCGAGAGCGGCCAGACGGCGGCAACGGGCGTCACGTCGGGCATCGACGACATCGACCACCTGGGCAACCGGCGCGTCCGCACGATCGATGAACTCGCGGGCGACGAGGTCCGCAAGGGCCTCCTCAAGCTCCGCCGCACCGCGCAGGAGCGAATGAGCATGAAGGAGCCCCACGACCTCACCCCCCGCACGATCGTCAACCCGCGCACGGTCTCGTCGGCCATCGAGTTCTTCTTCGGCCGCAGCGAGCTCTCGCAGGTCGTCGACCAGGTCAACCCGCTCGCGCAGCTGACCCACGAGCGGCGCCTCAGCGCCCTCGGCCCCGGCGGCCTCAACCGGAAGCGCGCGGGCTTCGAAGTCCGCGACGTCCACACCTCGCACTACGGCCGCATCTGCCCGATCGAGACGCCCGAGGGCACGAACATCGGCCTCATCGTCTCGCTCTCCATCTTCGCCGAAATCGACGACTACGGCTTCCTCGTCACGCCGTACCGCGTCGTCAAGAGCGGCCGCGTCACCGACGAGATCGAGCGGCTCCGCGCCGACCAGGAAGACGAATGCAACATCGCGCCGGCCGACGTGCCGCTCGACAACAACGGCCGGTTCGTCGAGGACCCCGTCATGGCGCGGGCGAAGGGCGAGTTCACCCTCATCCCCGCCAAGGAGGTCAATTACATCGACGTCTCGCCCAAGCAGCCCGTCGGCATCTCCGCCGCGCTCATCCCGTTCCTCGAGCATGACGACGCGAACCGCGCGCTCATGGGCTCGAACATGCAGCGCCAGGCCGTGCCGCTCATGACCACCGAGCCGCCGCTGATCGCGACCGGAATGGAAAGCTACGTCGCCGAGAACTCCGGCATGGTCGTCACCGCCGAGGAGGCCGGTGTAGTTACGCGTGTTACAGCTGACGAGATCATCGTCGGCAACCGCATCTACACGCTCCGCAAGTTCGTCGGCCTCAGCCCGCGGACGTGCCTTAACCAGAAGGCCATCGTCAGCGAGGGCGACCACGTCGAGAAGGGGCAGGTCATCGCCGACGGCGCCGCCACGAAGGACGGCCGGCTCGCACTCGGCAAGAACGTCCTCGTCGCGTTCATGCCGTTCGACGGATACAACTACGAGGACGCCATCCTCATCTCCGAGAACCTGGTCAAGGAAGACACCTACACGTCGATCCACATCGACGAGTTTGAGATCGAGGTTCGCGAGACCAAGCTCGGCCGCGAGGAATTCACCCGCGACATCCCGAACGTGCCCGAGCGCGCGCTCCGCAACCTCGACGACGACGGCATCATCAACGTGGGCACGCAGGTCCGGCCCGGCGACATCCTCGTCGGCAAGATCGCCCCGAAGAGCAAGACCGAACTGTCGCCCGAGGAAAAGCTGCTCCACGCGATCTTCGGCCGCGCCGGCGAAGACGTGAAGAACGAATCGCTCGATGTTCCGTCCGGCGTCGAGGGCATCGTCGTCGACGCGCAGAAATACTCGCGCAAGGCCCAGCTCTCCGGCGAGGCCCGCGCGCAAGACCGCACCCAGATCAAGAAGATCGAGCGCGACGCCGACCAGGCAATCGTCGGCGAGTTCCGCAAGATGGTCGACACCGTCGCCGACGCCGCCGGCGGCGTGCTCGTCGACGGCGGCACCGGCGAGCGCCTCACCAAGCTCGACGAATGGTCCGACGAAGACATCCGCGAGATCGAGGCCCGCCTCGACGCCGAGAACCTCCGAGTGCTCGCCCCCGGCTCGCGCTCCCGGAAAGGCCAGGAGATCAACCCGAAGGCCCGCCGCACGTACGAAATCTTCAACGAGCGCATCGAGCGCATCAAGGACCAGAAGGACCGGCGCGTCAGCCAGCTCAAGCGGGGGGACGAACTTCCGCCCGGCGTGCTCGAAATGGTCAAGGTCTACGTCGCCACGAAGCGCGTCCTGTCCGTCGGCGACAAGATGGCCGGCCGTCACGGCAACAAGGGCGTCATCGCCCGCATCCTGCCCGAGGAAGACATGCCCTTCCTCGAAGACGGCACACCCGTCGGCCTCGTCCTCAACCCGCTCGGCGTGCCGTCCCGAATGAACCTCGGCCAGATCTACGAGACCCACCTCGGCTGGGCCGCGAAGACCCTCGGCTACGAAGTCATCACGCCCGTCTTCGACGGCGCCGACGAGCCGGAGATTCGCGACGCGCTCCGCGAGGCCGGCCTTCCGCTGCACGGCAAGGCCCGCCTCTACGACGGCCGCACCGGCGTACCGTTCGACCAGGAGATCACCGTCGGATACATGTACGTCCTCAAGCTCGAACACCTCGTCGACGACAAGGTCCACGCGCGCGCCACCGGCCCCTACTCGCTCATCACGCAGCAGCCGCTCGGCGGCAAGGCGCGGTCCGGCGGCCAGCGGTTCGGAGAGATGGAAGTCTGGGCGCTCGAGGCATACGGCGCCGCACACATCCTCCAGGAGCTCCTCACCGTCAAGTCCGACGACGTCGAGGGCCGCACACGCATCTACGAGGCGATGGTCAAGGGCGAGAACACGCTCCGAGCCGGAACACCCGTCTCGTTCGACGTGCTCGTCAACGAAATCAAGGGCCTCGGCCTCAACATCAAGCTCGAAAAGGCCAAAGCCGCCAAAGAAGAATAATGGCGAATGCCCAATGACGAATGACGAATCAATGTCGAATGGCGCAATGTCGAATGGGCAAGCGTGCCTCGCGTGCCGGCGGGGGAGCGGGCCCCCATTCGTCATTCGGATTTCCTCATTGACTCGTCGTTGGGGCTTCGTCATTCGTCATTCCACACCGGAGGCGTGATATGTCTGAACGTGGAACCGAAATCAGCCCGTTGGCGTTAGATGCGAACAGAGACGACTTTGCGTCGGTCGCCATCTCTCTCGCCTCGCCCGAGGAAATCCGCAGCTGGTCCTACGGCGAAGTCAAGAAGCCCGAGACGATCAACTACCGCACCTACCGCGCCGAGAAGGACGGCCTGTTCTGCGAACGCATCTTCGGGCCCGAGCGCGACTGGGAATGCTTCTGCGGCAAGTACAAGGGCATGAAGCACAAGGGCATCATCTGCGACCGCTGCGGCGTGAAGGTGACGCACTCGCGCGAGCGGCGCAAGCGAATGGGCCACATCAACCTGGCCGCGCCGATCGTCCACATCTGGTTCTTCAAGGCGATGCCGTCCCGCCTGGGCGCACTCCTCGCGATGAAGACGACGCACATCGAGAAGGTCGTCTACTTCCAGGAATACATCGTGACCGATCCCGGGCCCGCGGCCGCCGAGGGCGTGAAGCAGAAGGACCTGCTCTCCGAGGACAAGTATCGCCGGCTGAAGGAGGCATACGGCGACGACTTTAGGGCCGGCATGGGCGCCGAGTTCCTCCGCGAACTGCTCGAAGAGCTCGACCTGCCACAGCTTGCCAAGGACCTGCGGGCCGAGCTGGTCGAGACCGGCTCGAAACAGCGCAAGGCCGAGATCGTCAAGCGCCTCAAGCTCGTCGAGGCGATCAAGGACTCGCCCAACCAGCCCGAGTGGATGGTGATGGACGTGATCCCCGTGATCCCGCCCGACCTGCGGCCGCTCGTCCTCCTCGAATCCGGCAACTTCGCCACGAGCGACCTCAACGACCTCTACCGGCGCGTCATCAACCGCAACAACCGGCTGACGAAGCTTCAGGACCTGCACGCGCCCGAGGTCATCATCCGCAACGAGAAGCGGATGCTCCAGCAGGCGGTCGACTCGCTCTTCGACAACGACCGGACGAAGCGGCCCGTTCTCGGCAGCTCGAACCGCCCGCTCAAGAGCCTGACCGACATGATCAAAGGGAAGCAGGGCCGGTTCCGCGAGAACCTGCTCGGCAAGCGGGTCGACTATTCCGCCCGCTCGGTCATCGTCGTCGGGCCCGAGCTTCAGCTCCACCAGTGCGGCCTGCCGAAGAAGATCGCCCTCGAACTCTTCCAGCCGTTCATCATCCGCAGGCTGAAGGAGCTCGGCTACGTCGACACGATCAAGTCGGCCAAGAAGATGCTCGAGCGGAAGGACGAGGAGGTGTGGGACATTCTCGACGAGGTGATCCACGAGCACCCGGTCCTGCTGAACCGCGCGCCGACCCTCCACCGGATGGGCATCCAGGCGTTCGAGCCCATCCTCGTCGAGGGCAACGCCATCAAGATTCATCCGCTGGTGTGCGAGGCGTTCAACGCCGACTTCGACGGCGACCAGATGGCCGTCCACCTGCCCCTCTCGGTCGAGGCGCAGGCCGAGGCCGCCGTCCTCCTGATGTCGACAAACAACATCTTCTCGCCCGCCGACGGCCAGCCCATCATCCGCCCCACCCTCGACATGGTCCTCGGCTGCTACTACCTGACGGCGGAGGAAGGGGGGCGGGCCGAAGAAGTCGCCGCGGCCGGCGCCCCGTTGAAGGCGTTCAGCGACACCGACGAGGCGCTGCTGGCGCTCGAGGCGGGCCGCATCAACCTGCACCAGCCGATCGAGGTGCGCCTGCCGGAGGGCTCGCAGGTCAGGACCGAGGATCGCACGGAGGACCTGCCGGCCAACCGCCGCATCCGCACGACGGCCGGGCGCGTGAAGTTCAACGAAATCATCCCCGAGGACATGCCGTTCTACAACGTCACGTTCGACAAGGGCTGGATCAACCGGATCATCAGCGACTGCCACCGCCTGGCCGGGCGCGCCGAGACGATCACGCTGCTCGACAACATCAAGCAGCTCGGGTTCCGCGAGGCGACGCTCGCCGGCCTGTCGATCAGCCTCGACGACCTCCGCGTGCCGGGCGACAAGCGCGAGATCATCGGCGACGCACAGGACGAGGTCGAGCGGATCGAGAGGAACTACCGCCGCGGCCTGATCACCGACGGCGAGCGGCACCACCAGGTGACCGAGACTTGGCAGCACGCGAGCAACCGCGTCGCCGACCGGGTGATGGAGGAGCTTAAGCTGAACGCTCCGCACTGCGGGCCGCTCGAGCGCTTCCTGCGGGAGGCCGAGCTCTCGGAGCGGACGCAGGTCAAGCTCGACGCCGCCCAGATGGCGGAAGTGCTCGAGATGCCGCTGCCTGCCGAGAAGGAAGAGCTGGATGCGAAATGGGCCGACGAGACGCACAACCCGCTCCAGCAGGCGATCGCATCGGCCGGCTGGCGCGTGCGGAAGCTCGAGCGAGACGCCCGCGGCAAGCTGACGGGCGCCACGATCGATCTGTTGCTGAAGAAAGGCAAGTACGAACCCCTGAACAAGTTCCTCCTCGGACAACCGCCGGCGGTGCCCTACGTCGAACTTACGGCGGAGAACATCGAGAAGATCCTGGGAGCAGAGCTCCCCAAGAGCGCCGACCAGTACGCCACTTACTGGCACAACACCAGCCACAATCCTCTCGGCGCGGCGATCGCGTGTGCCGGCTGGCGGGCCGTCCGGCTCGACCGTGACCGTGACGGTAAGATCACGGGCGCGCGGATCGAGCGCACGTCGACGCTCAACCCGCTGTGGTGCATGTTCGAGTCGGGCGCGAAGGGCACGACGATGCAGATTCGCCAGATGGCCGGCATGCGCGGCCTGATGGCGAAGCCGTCGGGCGAGATCATCGAGACGCCCATCAAGGCGAACTTCCGCGAGGGCCTACCGGTGCTCGAGTATTTCAGCTCGACGCACGGCGGCCGGAAGGGCCTGGCCGACACCGCGCTCAAGACGGCGGAGTCGGGCTACCTGACGCGGAAGCTGGCCGACGTGGCGCAGCACGTCGTGGTCGCGCTGGACGACTGCGGCACGACGAACGGCATCACGAAGACCGTCATCTACACCGGCGACCGGGTCGAGGTCTCGCTGGCCGAAGCGATCTTCGGGCGGGTCTCCGCCGAGACGGTTGTCGACCGGCGAACGGGCGAGATCGTCGTCGAGGACGGCGAGTTCATCACCGACGCCGTCGCGGCCACCGTCGAGGAACTCGGCTACGACAGCCTGAAGGTCCGCTCGCCGATGACGTGCGAGGCGGGGTTCGGCATCTGCGCGAAGTGCTACGGGATGGACCTCTCGACGCGGTATAAGGTCGAGGAGGGCCTCGCGGTGGGCATTATCGCGGCCGAGTCGATCGGCGAGCCGGGCACGCAGCTCACGATGCGCACGTTCCACATCGGCGGCATTGCGACAACGCGCGGCGCCGCGGTCGCCGACTACCGCGCCGCAGCCGCCGGCACGCTCCTCTTCGAGAACGTCCAGTCGGTCGAGAACGCCGACGGCGAGGTCATCGTGCTGAACCAGAACGGCGAACTCGTCCTTCGCGACGCCAACGACCGCGAGCTGCGGCGTTATCCGCTCCGCATCGGCGCCAGGCTTGGCGTGGCCGAGGGCGCGAAGGTGTCGGCGGGGAAGATACTGGCGTCGTGGGACCCGCACATGGTGCCCATTATCGCCGAGCGTGACGGCGTCTCGCGGTTCATCGACATCGAGGAAGGCGAGACAGTGCGGCAGGAGATAGACTCGGGCGGGTCGGAGCGCTCGGTGATCGTCGAGCACAAGGGCGACCTGCATCCGCAGATCCTGATCGAGGATTCCGCCGGCGAGATTCTGTCGGTCTACTCGGTTCCCGAGAAGGCATACATGGAGGTGAAGGAAGGCGAGCGGATCAAGGCCGGGACGGTTCTGGCCCGCACGCCGCGCCTGATCGGGCGGACGCAGGACATCACCGCCGGTCTGCCGCGTGTGACCGAGCTGTTCGAGGCGCGGAAGCCGAAGGACCCGGCCGTCATCAGCGAGATATCGGGCGTCGTTCACCTGGGCGAACGCAAGCGCGGCCGCCGGTCGATCATCGTCCGCAACGAAGCGGCCGACATGGAACGCGAGCACCTGGTGCCGCAGGGCAAGCGGCTGCTGGTCACGACGGGCAGTTTCGTCCGCGAGGGCGATCCGCTCATCGACGGCCCGCTCGTCCCGCACGACATTCTGCGGATCAAGGGCGAAGAGGAGATCCAGAAATACCTGCTTCAGGAAATCCAGGCGGTGTACCGCTTCCAGGGCGAGGACATCAACGACAAGCACATCGAGATCATCATCTCGCAGATGCTGCGGAAGGTGCTCGTGGGCGAGGACGTGGGCGACACCAACCTCCTGCCGGGCTCGATCGTGGACAAGTTCCTGTTCCGCAACGAGAACGAGCGCACCGTGCGCGAGGGCGGCAGGCCCGCCGGCGCGAGCTCGCTGCTCCTCGGCATCACGAAGGCCGCCCTCCGGTCCGACAGCTTCATCTCGGCGGCATCGTTCCAGGAGACGACAAAAGTCCTGACCGAGGCCGCTCTGGCCGGCAAGCGCGACGACCTGCTCGGCCTGAAAGAGAACGTGATCCTCGGCCACATGATCCCCGCCGGCACGGGGTTCGCCAAATACAGAAAAGCGCTTGCGAAGCATCTCGAGCTGCCCGAGACGACCGAGGCGGCCGGCCAATAACCAAAGGAGACATACCGCATGCCGACGCTGAACCAACTCGTCCGGAAGGGGCGCAAACAGATCAAGAAGAAGCAAAAGCGCCCTGACCTGGAGAAGTGCCCCCAGAGGAAAGGCGTTTGCCTGCAGGTGATGACCCGCACGCCCAAGAAGCCGAACTCGGCCCTGCGGAAGATCGCGAGGGTCCGCCTGACCAACGGGCGCGAGATCACCGCGTATATCCCGGGCGAGGGGCACAACCTCCAGGAGCACTCGATCGTGCTCGTCCGCGGCGGCAGGGTGCGCGATCTGCCCGGTGTGCGCTATCACATCATCCGGGGCACACTCGACGCGAGCGGCGTCGACGACCGCCGCCGCAGCCGCTCCAAGTACGGCGCCAAGCGGCCCAAATAGGAGAGGCCGTTACTAGTTACTCGCTGTTCGTTCTTCGTTGTGCGGGCCGCCGGGCAGACCGGGCCGCCGGTAACCGCCCGAGCAACGAACGAACGAATAACCGATAACGAATACGAGGTGAACATGTCGAAGAAGTTTGAGTCGACCGAACGGTTCATGAAGCCGGACGTGAGATACAAAAGCCTGCTGGTGACAAAGTTCATCAACAACTTCATGCTCCAAGGCAAGAAAAGCGTGGCCGAGCGCATATTGTACAAAGCCCTGGACATCATCGGCGAGAGGGTCCAGGGGACGGAGCCGCTCGAGGTCTTTGAGGCGGCGATTGCCAACGTCAAGCCCGAGGTCGAGGTTCGCGCGAAGCGTGTCGGCGGCGCCACATACCAAGTGCCCACGCCCGTCACCACCAAGCGCCAACTCAGCCTCGCGATCCGGTGGATCCGCGACGCGGTCCGCAAGCGCAAGGGCAAGCCCATGTACGAGAACCTGGCCGCGGAATTGATCGCCGCGTACAACCACGAAGGCGCCGCCATCACTGTCCGCGAGAACGTGCACAAGATGGCCGAGGCCAACAAGGCCTTTGCCCACTTCGCGTGGTGAGCCCGCAGAGAAAACATAAGTCGAGCCGATCGCAGAACTTGTGATCGGCTCGCGGCACATAGGGCGCCGGTCGGCGTCGGCGGTTCGGTGCTCGCTGTGCGAGGAACCCTGAACGCCGGACGCCGAACGCCGAGAATTACTGCTATGGCTTCCTTCAGCAAGAAGCGCAACATCGGCATCATTGCCCACATCGACGCGGGCAAGACGACGATCACCGAGCGCATCCTCTATTACACCGGCGTCGAGCACCGCATGGGCGAGGTGCACGAGGGCACGGCGACGATGGACTGGATGGCGGAGGAGCGTGAGCGCGGCATCACGATCACGTCGGCCGCCACGACCTGCAAGTGGAAGGGCCACGAGATCAACATCATCGACACGCCCGGCCACGTCGATTTCACGGCCGAGGTCGAGCGCAGCCTGCGTGTGCTCGACGGCGCCGTCGTCGTCTTCTGCGGCGTCGCCGGCGTGCAGGCCCAGTCGGAAACGGTCTGGCGGCAGGCCGACCGCTACGGCGTGCCGCGGGTCGCCTTCATCAACAAGCTCGACCGCATCGGGGCCGACTTTCACAAGGCCGTCGATTCGATGCGCACACGGCTGGGCGCGACGCCGCTGCTGCTGCAAATCCCCCTCGGACTCGAAGGCACTCACCACGGCGAGATCGACCTGATCGACATGAAGGCCATCTCGTACGATTCCGACTCGCTCGGGGCCGAGTTCCGCGAGGTCGACATCCCCGAAGACCTCGAGATCGACGCCGAGCACTATCGCGAGGAAATGGTCGAGACCCTCGCCGGGCACAGCGACATCGTGGGGGAGAAATTCGTGCACGACGAGGAGGTCACGCGCGACGACCTGATCGCCGGCGTCCGCGAGGCGACGCTCAAAGCGGCAGTGACGCCCGTCCTCTGCGGCGCGGCGCTCAAGAACTGCGGAATCCAGCCACTGCTCGACGCGGTCTGCCGTTATCTGCCCTCGCCGGTCGACAAGCCGGCCACCGAGGGAGTCCACCCGAAGACAGCCGAGCCCGTGCAGCGCAAGCCGAGCCAAAAGGAGCCGCTGGCCGCGCTCGCGTTCAAAGTCGCCACGGACCGTTTCGGGGAACTCGTCTACATACGCGTCTACTCCGGCACGCTCAAGGCCGGCAAGCGAATCCACAACACCACGAAGGACCGCGTCGAGCGCATCAGCAAGATGTGGCGGATGCACGCCGACGACCGCCTTCCGGCCGACGAGGCCACCGTGGGCGACATCATCGCAGCCGTCGGGCTCAAGTTCACCGGAACCGGCGACACCCTCTGTGAGAAGGACCACCCGATAGTCCTCGAACGACCGACATTCCCGGTCCCTGTCATTTCACAGGCGATCGAGCCGAAAACCAACGCCGACCGCGAGAAATTATCGGAAACTCTCTCGCAGCTGCAGAAGGAGGACCCGACGTTCGAGCGGCGGACCGACCCCGACAGCGGCCAGACGATCATCAGCGGCATGGGCGAGCTGCACCTCGAGGTGCTCTTGCACCGGATGCAGCGGGAATTCAATTTGGGCGCCAACATCGGCCCGCCGAAGGTCGCGTACCGCGAGACGTTCACGGCCGCGTGCGAGGTCGAGGGCCGGTACATCCAGCAGACCGGCGGGCACGGCCAATACGGCCGCGTTCGGCTCAGGATCGAGCCGTTCGATAGCCTGACAGGGCCCGTGATCGTCAACGAAGTCAAGCAAGGCGAGATTCCGGCCGAGTTCATCCGTGCGGTCGAGGAGGGGATCGAGTCGGCCGCGTCGGGCGGCCTGCTTGCGGGTTATCCTGTTATAAACGTTAAGGTTACGATTCTCGGCGGGGCGTTCCATTCGGAGGACTCGTCCGAGCTCTCGTTCGTTGCAGCAGCCAACAAGGCGATGCGCAACGCCGCCAGAGACGGCCAGATGGCACTGCTCGAACCCATCATGCGGCTCGAGGTCGTCGTGCCTGAGGCGCACGTGGGCGACGTGCTGAACGACCTCAACTCGCGCCGCGGCTCCATCATCGACATGGGCATTGCGGGCGACCTCCGCACCATCGAGGCCAGGGTGCCGCTGGCGGAGCTTTTCGGGTACTCCACGGTGGTAAGGTCGCTCTCACAGGGCCGCGCGAGCCACTCGATGGAGCCGCTCGAGTACGCGCAAGCGCCCAAAGCAACCTTGCACGATATCCTGGGCGTCTGAGCCCCGGCAAATTTCTGAAAACATGCCGCCGCGCATGTCGTTTTTTGCTTGACGACCTCTTTTTCCGGTCTATAATAGCAGCCTTTTCCCGTTCTGGGGACGGAACTTAACACCGTCCACCTGCGGGGCAGCCGTCTCGGTATAATCCGTGCCGGACGTGAATTTTTTTGGATGCGTCTCTCTGGAGGAGGCTGATGCCGGAGTCGCAGAGAATCAGGATTCGGATGGAAGCCTACGACCACGAGGTACTCGACCAGTCGGCCGTGCAGATAGTGAACGCCGTGCTCCGGACAGGCGCCAAGGTGTCGGGCCCGGTGCCGCTGCCAACGCGGATCGAGCGGTACACCGTGCTCCGCTCGCCCCACATCGACAAGAAGTCGCGCGAGCAGTTCGAGATCAGAACGCACAAACGGATCATCGACATAGTCGAACCGACGCCGCAGACGACCGACGCTCTCCAGCGGCTGAGCGTGCCCGCGGGCGTCGGCATCAGGGTGAAGGCATAGATATGTTGGAACTGGACATCTACAACACGAACGGCGAGAAGGTGGACTCGCTCAAGATCGACGAGGCCGTCTTCGGCAGCACCGTGAACCGGCCCGTCCTTCGCGAGGCCGTCCTCATGTACCGCGCAAGCGGCCGTTCGGGCACGGGCTCGGCGAAGAACCGCGCCGATGTGAGCGGCTCGCGCAAGAAGGCATACCGCCAGAAGGGCACCGGCCGAGCGCGTCAGGGCTCGGGGCAGGCGCCCCACCAGCGGGGCGGCGGCGTTGCCCACGGCCCCCACCCGCGCAGCTTCAGATACTCGATCCCGAAGAAAGCCCGGCTTGCCGCCCTCAAGAGCGCCTACCTCGACAAGCTTCAGACCGCGACCCGCGTGGTCGACGACATAAAGCTCGACGCCCCCAAGACGGCCGAGATCGCCAGTATGCTCCGGAACCTCGGCGTCCGGGGGACGTGCCTCATCGCCACATTCGGCTCGTCCGGCCCCGTCGTCAAGTCCGTCCGCAACATCCCCGGCGTCACGATCAAGCGCGTCCGGGACGTAAATGCGTATGACCTGCTCAAGCCGCGCGACCTCGTCGTCACGCGCCGCGCGCTCGAGAGCGTGGTCGAGCAGTTCAAGAACGACAACGCCGCAGCAGGTGAAGTGTAATGGACGATCCGCGCAAAGTCATCCTTCTGCCCGTCATCACCGAGAAGAGCACACAGCTTTCGGATGATCAAAACGAGAAGGGCGAGCCGCACAACGCCTATACGTTCAAAGTCGCGCGGCGCGCCACGAAGCCCGAGATCCGCCAGGCGGTCGAGGCCATCTTCAACGTCAAGGTGAAATCGGTCAACACGCTCTGCCGCCGCAGCAAGCTCCGCCGCACGCGCCGCGGCGGCCAGACGCGGACCCCGGAATGGAAGAAGGCGATCGTCACGCTCAGAGAAGGCCACAGAATCGAGCTACGGTAACCATGGGCATAAAGAAACGCAAACCGACGACGCCCGGCCAGCGGCAAATGACATACTCGGACTTCGCCGAAATCACGAAGTCGAAGCCCGAGAAGTCGCTGACCACGTCACTTAACAAGACGGGCGGCCGCAACAGCAACGGCCGCATGACGAGCCGGCGCCGCGGCGGCCGGCACAAGCGCCGCTACCGCATCATCGACTTCAAGCGCAACAAATTCGGCGTGCCGGCCAAGGTAGCCGCGATCGAGTATGACCCGAACCGGGGCGCCCGAATTGCCCTGCTGCACTACGCGGACGGCGACAAGCGCTACATACTCGCCCCGAAAGGCCTGCTGGTCGGGCAGCAGGTGATAGCGGGGCCCGACGCCGAGCCGAAGCCCGGCAACGCCCTCCCGCTCGCGAACGTCCCGCCCGGAATGCCGGTGCACAACATCGAGCTCGTTCCAGGCGCCGGCGGCAAGCTCGTCCGCGGAGCGGGCACCTCAGCGACCGTGTCGGCGAAGGAGGGGGCCTACGCCCTCATCACACTGCCGTCGGGCGAGATACGCAGGGTCAACCTGAAATGCCTGTGCACGATCGGGCAGCTCGGGAACTTCGAGCACTCGACGATAAAGATCGGGAAGGCCGGTCGCAACCGTTGGCTGGGCCGCCGGCCGAAGGTACGCGGCTCGGCGATGAACCCCGTCGCCCACCCGATGGGCGGCGGCGAGGGCCGCGGCGGCGGCGGACGCCCGCCCGTCTCGCCCTGGGGCAAACACGCAAAAGGCGGAAAAACGCGCAACAAGAGGGCGGTTTCGAACAACTTCATCGTGCGGCGCCGCTCGAAATCCAGATGAGAGACCCGATGAGGAACTGACATGTCGCGATCGGTAAAAAAAGGGCCCTACGTGGCCGAGAAACTCCTGATCAAGGTGTCGAAGGCCGAGGCCGCCGGCAGCATCGAGCCCATCAAGACGTGGTCGCGCGCGTCCGTCATCATCCCAGACTTCGTCGGGTTCACGTTCCTGGTGCATAACGGGCGCACGTTCGCCAAGGTTTACGTGACGGAGAACATGGTCGGCCATCGTTTAGGCGAGTTCGCGCTGACGCGTACGTTCAAGAGTCATTCGGGCAACAGGTAAGAAAACGTGGAAGCAACAGCCAGACACAAGTTCGCCCGGGTATCGCCGACGAAGGTGCGGCCCATGGCGAAGCTCATCAAGAAGATGCGGCTTCCAGCGGCGCTCGACACGCTTCGCGTGAGCCCGCAGCGGTCGGCGCGCCTCATCGAGAAGGTCGTCAAGTCGGCCTGGGCCAACGCCATCGAAACCGGCGGCCGGCTCGACGAAGCCGATTTCTTCGTCGCGTCCGCCGCGGTCGACCAGGGCCCGTCGCTCAGCCGCATGCGGCCCGGCGACCGCGGCCGCGCGCGCCCGATCATCAAGCGAAGCTGCCACATCACGATCATTCTGTCAGACCGAGGTAACTAGCGTGGGCCAGAAAGTCAACCCCATCTCGTTTCGCCTGGGCATCAACCAGACCTGGCGGAGCCTCTGGTATGCGGACAAGAAGCACTTCGGCGACATGCTCGTCTCAGACCAAAAGATCCGGAAGCATGTCCAGAAGCAATACGCGTTCGCCGGCATCCCGCGCATCGACATCGAGCGGACGGGCGGCGAGGCCCGCGTCACCCTGCACTGCGCCCGGCCCGGCGTGATCATCGGGCGGAAGGGGCAGGAGGTCGACCGGCTCCGCGGCGAGCTCGAAGAGGTGGCTGACTGCGCGATCCACATCGAGATCAAGGAGGTCGACAAGCCCGAGCTGGACGCGACGCTCATCGGCCAGGCGATCTCGGAGCAGCTTAAGAAGCGGTCGTCGTTCCGCCGCGCGATGAAAAAAGCGGCCGACACCGCCACCCAACTGGGAGCGCTGGGCGTCAAGATCGAGCTGTCCGGCCGCCTCGGCGGGGCCGAGATGCGGCGGCGCGAGCGGACGGTAAGTGGAATGATCCCGCTCCACACGCTCGACGCCGACATAGACTACGGCTTCACAACCTGCGTCACGAAGTCCGGCACCATCGGCGTCAAGGTCTGGGTGTACAACGGCCCCCGGCCCCCGCGGTCCAGCAAGCCCGCCGGCCCGCCTGACCAGGGACCTGCAGGAGGGACCGGCTGATGCCCCTGATGCCCAAGAGAGTCAAGCACCGCAAGGTTCAACGCGGGCGGATCAGAGGCAAGGCCTCCCGCGGCCACTACGTGGCATTCGGCGACTACGGTCTCCAGTGTCTCCAGCCCGGCTGGGTCACGGCCCGGCAGCTCGAAGCCGGCCGCGTGGCCGTGTCGCACTTCCTCTCGCGCGAGGGCCGGCTGTGGATTCGGGTCTTTCCCCACAAGCCCGTGACCGCGCGGCCGCCGGAGACCCGAATGGGCAAAGGCAAGGGCGAGCCCGAGTTCTGGGTGGTCGAGGTCAAGCCCGGCACCATCATCTTCGAGATCGGCGGCGTGCCCGAGGACGCCGCGATTCAGGCGTTCAACCGTGCCGCGCACAAACTTCCGGTCAAGACCAAGTTTGTCCACAGGAGACACGCCTGGTGAAGCCCGCGGAAATCCGAGCACTGTCCGACACCGAGCTGCTCAACGAGTTGGAGACCGCCATGCAGAGGCTCTTCAACCTGCATTTCCAGCGGACGACACAGAACCTGGACAGCCCGGCAGACCTGATGAACACGCGCAAAGACATCGCGCGACTCCGCACGATCCTCGCCGAGCGCCGCCGCGGCCACGCCGTCGAGGCCGCGCCGGAGGCCCCGGCCGGAAAAGAAGAGGCGGCTGACACATGAGCAAACAGCGAAAAGCAGCGAAAACCGTCATCGGAACCGTCACCAGCGCGTCGATGGACAAGACCATCGCCGTCCAGACGGTCCACAGGGTGCAGCACGAGCTTTACCGCAAGACGATACGCACGCACCAGATGTTCAAGGCGCACGACGAGAACAACGAGGCGCGCGTCGGCGCCCGCGTCAGGATTGCGGCCACGCGGCCACTCAGCAAGACCAAACGTTGGCGGCTCGTCGAGATACTGGAACAGGGACACGAAGAGTAAGCGATGATTCAGACCGAGACCAGACTGGACGTTGCCGACAACAGCGGGGCCAAGCGCGTCGCCTGCATCAAGGTGCTCGGCGGGACCCGCCGGCGTTATGCAAACATCGGCGACATCGTCGTCCTCAGCGTGAAGAAAGCCGCTCCGAACGCGCCGATCAAGCAGGGCGAAGTAGTACGCGGCGTCATCGTGCGGAGCAAGAAGGGCCTCGGCCGGCCCGACGGCTCGTACGTCAAGTTCGACAGCAACGCGGTCGTCATCATCGGCGACGACAAGAACCCGCGCGGGACGCGCATCTTCGGAGCCGTCCCCCGCGAGCTGCGAGCGATGAACTTCATGAAAATCATCTCGCTCGCCACCGAGGTGGTGTAGGAACAGCAAATGCTGATACGCAAGAACGACACCGTGGTGCTTCTCAAGGATTTCAGCGGCGCCACCGCCGCGCGGAAGGGCTCGACCGCGCGCGTGCTCAAGGTCTTCCACAAGAAAGGCATGGTCATCATCGAGGGCGTGAACGTCAAGCACAAGCACGTCCGGGCCAACACCAACCGCGATTACCCCCGCGGCGGCATCATCCGCAAGGAAGCCCCGGTGGACATCTCGAACGTGGCCCTGTACTGCACCAGGTGCGAATCAGCGACGCGGCCGGAGCGGAAGATCGCCGACGGCAAGGCGACGCGCGTCTGCAAGAAATGCGGCGAGCCCATCGAGGCCGCCACGTAAGGACCAGTAGCGGAGTTTTGAAGCCAGTGACCAACCTGTCGCAGAAATACAAGAGCGAGATCATCCCGGCCATGGTCGAGCGCTTCGGATACAAGAACTCGCTGGCGGTGCCCCGGCTGCAGAAGATCGTGCTCAGCACAGGCGTGGGGTCGGGCGACAACAAGGACCGGCTGCCCCAGGCGCTCGAAGACCTGAGCCTCGTCACCGGGCAGAAGGCCGTCGAGACCAAGGCGCGCAAGTCCGTCGCCGCGTTCAAGCTCCGAGAGGGAATGTCCGTCGGCGCGAGAGTCACCCTTCGCGGCCCGAAAATGTACGAGTTCCTCGAACGGCTCATCGGCGTCGCCATCCCCCGGTTCCGCGACTTCCGCGGCCTGTCGGACAAGTCGTTCGACGGCCACGGCGACTATACGTTCGGCATCGCCGAGCAGGCGGTGTTTCCCGAAATCGACCCCGACAAGGTCAAGGTCTCGCAGGGCATGCACGTCACCCTGGTGACGAGCGCGAAAACGGACGACGAAGGGCGCGAGCTGCTCCGCCTGTTCGGCATGCCCTTCGCAACCACCTGAGGAAGATAATGGCCCGAAAAGCTTGGATAAACCGGTGTAACAGGCCTCAGAAATACAAAGTGCGAGCGTACAATCGCTGCGCCCTCTGCGGGCGCCGGCGAGCATACTACAGGAAGTTCAAGATCTGCCGGATCTGCTTCCGCAATCTGGCGTCGGCCGGGCAGATCCCCGGAGTGCGAAAGGCAAGCTGGTAAGCCGCCCGAGAGCGGACAGGAGTTTTCTAGCCATGACAATGACCGACCTTGTCGCCGACATGCTGACCCGAATACGGAACGCTCTGCGCAACAGGTCGGCGGCCGTCGAGGTGATACAGTCGAAGCTGAACCTGGCCGTCGCCGACGTGCTCAAGCGCGAGGGCTTCATCACGGACTACGCGCCGCTGGACACCCAGCCCCAGCCGCGCATCAAGATCTATCTGAAGTACGGCCCGGAAAACGAAGACGTCATCAACAGCATCCAGCGGACGAGCACGCCGAGCAGGCGCGTCTACAGCGGGGCCGACGAACTCGTCACCGTCAAGAACGGCCTCGGCATCCACATCGTCTCGACGCCCAAGGGCGTCCTGAGCGACCGCGAGTGCCGCAAGGAACGGGTTGGCGGCGAGATCCTGTGCACAGTGTGGTGAGGAAATGTCCAGAATAGGCACAACACCGATAACCGTACCCGACGGCGTCGGCGTTTCCGTCGGCGACAGCTCCATCGGCGTGACCGGCCCCAAAGGCTCCGCGCAGATGGCCGTCAGCCCCGCGGCCAGCGTCACGTTCGACGCCGCCGCGAAGCAGATAACCGTCCGGCAGGCCGACATGAGCGGCGTCGGCGCCCGCGCGGCCCGCAAGCAGCGGGCGATGTGGAGCACCACGCACCGGCTCATCGCCAGCATGATCGCCGGCGTGACCGAGGGATACACCAGGCAGCTCCAGATTGTCGGCGTGGGCTACAACGCGAAGGTCGAGGGGCGAAACCTGCTCCTTCGCTGCGGCTTCGCCAATGAATTGAGCATACCGATCCCCGAGAACATCACGGTCGACCCGCCCGAGTCGGGCAACATCATGATCTCGGGCGCCGGGCAGATGCCTTGCCTGACGGTCACAATGCACAGCGTCGACAAGCAGGCGATCGGCCAGTTCGCCGCGGCCGTCCGCCATCTGCGCCCGCCGGAACCCTACAAGGGCAAGGGCATCCGATACATGAACGAAGAAGTGAAGCGCAAGGCCGGCAAGGCCCTTGCGGGAACCACCGGTCAGGCATAGGACTCAGAGATGAACCCGCAGAATGAGAAGCGACGCAAGCGTATTCGGCGGCACCGGCGAGTGCGCAAGAAAGTGTTCGGCACGGAAGCCCGGCCGCGGCTGGCCGTGTTTCGCAGCCTGAAGCACATCTACGGCCAGATCATCGACGACACGGCCGCGCGCACGCTCGTCTCGGCCTCGACCCTCCAGGCCGACATTCGGAAGGAGCTGGCGGAGCGGATGACGGGCGGCCTCGGCTCGGCGTCGGCCGTCGGCCGCCGCCTCGCCGAGAAGGCGCTTGCGCACGGCATCAAGAAGGTAGTCCTCGACCGCGGCGGATACAAGTACCACGGGCGCGTGAAGGCCCTGGCCGACGCCGCGCGAGAGAGCGGACTGGTTCTTTAACGCTGACCATATTGACGTCATCTATTGGGGGTGACCGTTGTCACAGGGAACACGAAATCGGGGCCGGCGAGATTCGCCCGAGCGCGACCGCGCCGGCGAACTGTTCGAGTCCGTCGTCAAGGTCTACCGGTCCGCGGCCGTCGTGAAGGGCGGCCGGCGTTTCAGCTTCGCGGCGCTGACGGTCGTCGGCGATCAGGCAGGGCGCGTCGGCATCGGCTACGGCAAGGCGCCCGAGGTGCCCGGGGCCATCGAGAAGAGCTTCAAGAAGGCCCGGCGCTCGATGAAACAGGTGACGCTCTCCGGCCACACGCTGCCGCACGAGGTGACGGGGCGGTACCTGGCGTCGCGCGTCTTCATGAAGCCGGCGGCGCCCGGGACCGGCATCATCGCCGGCGCCGCGGTCCGCGCCATCGTCGAGGCCGCGGGCGTCAAGGACGTGCTCACCAAGTCATACGGCAGCACGTCGATGAAGAACCTCGTCAAGGCCGCGATGCAGGGGCTGCTCTCCCTGCGCAACCGCGAGACAGTTGAGCGACTCAGAGGAGTGACACTCGAGTGAATCTTTCGGGCGCAACATCGGGCAGGAAATACAAGAGGCCGAAGCGCGTCGGCCGCGGCAACGGGTCCGGCTGGGGCAAGACGTGCGGGAGGGGCCACCGCGGCGCGAGGTCGCGGGCCGGCGAGGTCATCAAGGCCACCTACGAAGGCGGCCAGATGCCCCTCTTCCGCCGCATCCCGAAGCGCGGCTTCAACAACAAGCGCTTCCAGCGCCGGCCGGCCACCATCAACGTGCGCGATCTCGCCGACTGGCCGGGCGAGGAAGAGGTCAACCCCGAGTCGCTGCTGGCCGCCGGGCTGGTCGACGATATCTCGAACGGGGTGAAGATCCTCGGCTCCGGCGGCGTAGCCCGGCCGCTGACGGTCAAGGTGCAGGCGTTTTCCGAGAGCGCGAAGGAGAAGATCCTTGCCGCAGGCGGCAAGGCGGAGACGATAAAGTAGACCGGACACAATGATCGAGCCGCTGATAAACTGCTTCCGGATTCCTGAGCTGAGGAAGAAGATCCTCTTCACGATCTTCATGCTCGCGGTGTTCCGCGCCGGCGCGTTCGTCCCCGTCCCCGGGGTCGACTCGAAGATGGTGAGCGAGGCGGCCGGCCGGTTCGGCGCCGGCGCGCTCGGGCTGGTGGACATGTTCGCCGGCGGCGCGCTCAGCAACTGCGCCCTCTTCGGCCTCGGCATCATGCCATACATCAGCGCGTCCATCGTCTTCCAGCTCCTGGCGACGGTCATCAAGCCGCTCGAGGAGCTCCAGAAGGAGGGCGAGGCCGGGCAGAAGAAGATCAACCAATACACCCGCTACGCGACCGTCCTGCTCTGCTTCGTCCAGGGCCTCTTCATGGCCGGGATGATCGAGGGCATCGAGGTATCCAAGGGCGTGTTCGTGGTCCCGCCCGGTGTGCGCGAGGGGTTCGGGTTCGAGCTGATCTGTGTCGTCTCCCTGACGGCCGGCACGCTGTTCCTGATGTGGATCGGCGAGCAGATTCAGGAGCACGGCATCGGCAACGGCATTTCGATCCTCATTATGGCCGGCATTGTGGCCCGCATCCCGCCGACGATCATCCAGCTCTTCAACCTGCAAGTCGACCCGAACCTGTTCAACCCGGCGGCCGACAAGATCGGCATCCTGGGCATCCTGGGAATGGTCGTGATGTACGTGCTCGTGGTCGTGGGCGTGGTCCTGCTGAATCAGGGCCAGCGGCGCGTGACGATTCAGACGGCGAAGCAGATCAAGGGGCGGCGCGTCTTCGGCGGCCAGCGCTACTACCTGCCGCTCAAGGTCGGCGCCGCAGGCGTCATACCCATCATCTTCGCCCAGTCGCTCCTGATGTTCCCGCCGATGATCTTCAGCCCGCTGGCCGCCCGGAGCACGTCCCCCTTCTGGAGCTTGGTGTGGCGCTCGCTGGCCGGGCTGTTCCTCCAGAGCAACTTCAGCTACCTCGTCATCTACGTGACGATGATCGTGTTCTTCTGCTTCTTCTGGACCGCCGTCCAGTTCAACCCCATCAAGATGGCGGACGACATGAAAGAGCACGGCAACTTCATCCCGGGCATTCGCCCGGGGAAGCGCACGGCGGAATACTTCGAGCGCGTGATGACCCGCATCACGCTCGCCGGGGCCGCGTTCATCGCCGTCATCGCAATCATGCCGTACATCGTTCAGCGGAGCACGGACATCGGGATGCGCGCCGCCTACATCTACGGCGGCACCGGCATCCTCATCGTCGTCGGCGTCGCGCTCGACCTCGTCCAGAAAATCGAAAACCACCTGCTCATGAGGCACTACGACGGCTTCCTGAAAGGCGGCGCGCGCATAAGAGGAAGGCAGGGCTAAGTGGACGTGAAGATCATCTTTCTCGGGCCGCCCGGAGTCGGCAAAGGCACGCAGGCGAAAGAGGCCGCCTCTGCCAACGGGGTGCCCCACATCTCGACCGGCGACATCCTCCGCGCCGAGGTCGACGCCGGGTCCGACCTGGGCGCGCAGGCCAAGGCCTACATGGACAAGGGCGAGCTCGTGCCCGACGACCTCGTCGTCGAAATGGTCGCCCGCCGCCTCGCACAGCCCGGCTGCTCCCGCGGCTATCTGCTCGACGGGTTCCCGAGGACGATGGCCCAGGCAACCGCGCTCGAGACCAAGCTGGCCGAGCGGGGCGAAACAATCGACCGGGTCCTGTACTTCAGCGCCCCCGACGAGATCCTCGTCCGGCGCCTCTCCGGCCGGCGCACCTGCCCGAACTGCAAGGCCGGCTTCCACGTCGAGACAATGCCGCCGAAGACCGAAAACATCTGCGACAACTGCGGAGCCGACCTGATACAGCGGGACGACGACAAGCCCGAGACCGTTAGAAACCGTCTCGAGGTCTACGCGGCCCGAACGGCAGAACTGATAGACTACTACGAGAACGCCGGCAGTCTCACCGAGATCGACAGCACCGGGACAGTCGACGAGATCGCCCGAACGGTCGCCCAGGCCCTCGCGGCGTAGGCGACAGGCGGCTCGCGCCGCCGCGGTGTGCGACATGCAAACGGTCTTTGAGAAGTTCACATAATGTTTGGCGGAATACCGCTCCGAACGCCGCAAGAGCTTGCCATCATGAGAGAGGCCGGCCGGATCGTCGGCCAGGTTCTCGAACGGCTCAAAGCGATGACGGCGCCGGGCATGACGACGCTCGACCTCGACGCAGCGGCCGAGGAGTTCATTCGCAGCCGCGGCGGAAAACCGGCCTTCAAGGGCTACACGTCAGCCGGGCGGCCGCCGTTTCCCGCCAGCATCTGCGCATCGGTCAACGACGGCGTCGTCCACGGCATCCCGGACGACCGGATGCTCGCCTCGGGCGACATCGTCAGCATCGACGTCGGCGTCGAGCACCAGGGCTTTTTCGCCGACAGCGCCGCGACGATCTCCGTCGGCGACGTGTCGGCAAAGACCGCCAAGCTGATGCGCGTGTGCCGCGAGGCGCTCGACCGGGCCATCGGACAAGCCCGGCCCGGCAACGCTCTTGGCAAGATCGGAGAAGCCGTGCAGCGTCACGTCGAAGCCAACGGCTTTTCCGTCGTGCGCGACTTCGTCGGACACGGCATCGGGACCGCGATGCACCAGGCCCCGGAGGTGCCGAACTTCAAGACGAAGCGGTGCCCCGACCTGGTCATGGAGCCCGGGTTGGTGCTCGCGATCGAGCCGATGATCAACGCGGGCGGGTACCGCGTCGAGGTCAAGCCCGACGCGTGGCCCGTGCGGACCGCCGACGGCAAGCGCTCGGCCCATTTCGAGCACACCGTCGCCGTGACGCCCGACGGGCACGAAATACTGACGCTGCCGTAGAAGAACGAGAACGCAAGTATGGCAAAAGAAGAACCGATAACCCTCGAGGCGGTCGTGCGGGAAGCGTTGCCGAACGCGATGTTCAACGTCGAGCTCGAGAACGGCCACAGGGTGCTCGCGCACGTCTCCGGCAAGATCAGGAGATACTTCATCCGCATCCTGCCGGGCGACATCGTGACCCTGGAGATGTCGCCGTACGACCTGAGCAAGGGCCGGATCGTTTACCGCGGCAAGCGCCCGCAGCGGCAGGAGCCCGCCGACGAGCAGAAAGGACAGCAGCAATGAAAGTGCGCAGCTCCGTCAAGCGAATCTGCGAGAACTGCAAGCTCATCCGGCGCAAAGGCGTCGTCCGAGTCATTTGCACCGACCCCCGCCACAAGCAGCGGCAGGGGAAATAGGGAACCCGAATTGGAGGCACAAAGACATGCCCCGCTTACTCGGTGTTGACATTCCGGGGCGCAAGCCCGCCGAGATCGCGCTGACGTACATATACGGCATCGGGCGGAGCACCGCCCGCCACATCATGAAGCAGGCCGACGTGAAGCCCGGCACGCGCGCGGACGACCTCACCGAGGAGCAGATCTCGCGCATCGCCACCATCATCGGCCGCAGTTGTACCGTCGAGGGCGAGCTGCGGCGGATGGTGACCCAGAACATCGCGCGGCTGCGCGAGATCAAGTGTTACCGCGGCGAGCGGCACCGGCGCGGCCTGCCCGTGCGCGGCCAGCGAACCCGGACCAACGCCCGGACCCGCAAAGGTCCCAAGAAGACCGTGGCCGGCAAGAAGAGCGTCAAGGCGCTCGGTTAAGAGGCCATGCCCGGCCACCTGTAGGTGCAGGAGAACGCAATGGCGAAAGCCCGAAAACGTTTGCGGCGAGTCTCATCGCAGGCCATCGCCACCATCAAGGCGACGTTCAACAACACCGTCATCTCCATTACGGACCTGGACGGCGATGTCCTGTGCTGGGCCAGCGCGGGCACGATCGGCTTCAAGGGCTCGCGCAAGAGCACCCCGTTTGCGGCGCAGCGCACGGCCGAAAGCGCGGCCGAGAAAGCCCAAAAGCTGGGCGTGCGGCAGATCGAGGTGCGCGTCAAGGGCCCCGGCTCCGGCCGCGAGTCGGCCATCCGCGCGCTCCAGGCCGCCGGGCTCGAAATCAAAGCTATCGAAGACGTAACACCCCTGCCCCACAACGGGTGCAGGCCGAAGAAGAGGCGCCGTGTCTGACCGACGCACGGCGGCGCCCCGGCTGACAGATTAGGAGTCGCCAATTGGCTCGCCACACCGGACCGAAATGCAAGCTTTGCCGGCGTGAAGGCGTAAAGCTCTTCCTCAAGGGCGAACGCTGCGACACCGCCCGGTGCGCCCTCGAGCGGCGCGAGTTCCCCCCCGGAATGCACGCCTGGGGCCGGCGAAAGATCACCCCGTACGGACTGCAACTGCGCGAGAAACAGAAAGTCAAACGATACTACGGCCTGTTCGAGCGTCAGTTCCGCTTGTGCTTCGAGCGCGCGGAACGCGCCCGGGGCAACACGGGCGAGAACCTGCTGCTCGCGCTCGAGCGCCGGCTCGACAACGTCCTGACGTGCGCGGGCCTCGCGGCGTCGCGTGACAACGCGCGGCAGATGATCTCGCACGGGCACATCCTGGTCAACGGGAAGCGCGTGACCATTGCGTCGCAGGAGGTCGAGGAGGGCGACGAGATTTCGGTCGCCGCCCGCGAGAAGTCGGCCGCGAGCGTTCGAGCGAACGTCGAGAAGACGCAGAACCGCGCGGTGCCGACCTGGCTCGAAGTCACAGCGGAGCCGCCCATGGCCAAGGTCGTCCGCCAGGTCACGCGCGAGGACGTCACGCTGCCGGTCCAGGAGCAACTCGTCGTCGAGCTCCTGTCGAAATAGATGATAAGGATGTCGGGCCTCACAGCCGTCAAAGTGCGGAGGAGATGAGATGCGAAAAAGGTGGATGGGTTTTGAACTTCCGGTCCGGGTCGTGTGCGACAAGGAATCGCTCACGGACACATACGGCAAGTTCACGGCGGAACCGTTTGAGCGCGGCTACGGAACGACCGTGGGCAACGGGCTTCGGCGCGTGCTTCTGTCCTCGCTGCGCGGGGCGGCGCTCACTTCGGTCCGGTTCGAGGGGGTGCAACATCAGTTCCAGACGTTGCCGGGCGTCGTCGAAGACGTGACGGACATCTGCCTGAACCTCAAGAAGGTCCTCGTGAAGCTCCACGCCGACGGGCCGAAGGAACTGAGGCTCGATGCCCGCCGCAAGGGCGAGGTGACCGCGGGCGACCTCGAGCACGACGCCGACGTCGAGATCGCGAACCCCGGCCTCCACCTCGCGACCATCAGCGAGGGCGGCAAGATCGTCGCCTCGCTCGAGGCGCGGCCCGGGCGGGGCTACAAGGTCGCCGAGGAGTTCGCGAAGGAGGAGATCGGCCATATCGCGCTCGACGGCGTCTTCTCGCCCGTCGTCAAGGTCAAGCCCATGGTCGAGAACTGCCGCGTGGGCCAGGTCACCAACTACGACCGGCTCACCCTCGAGATCTGGACCAACGGCACGGTCGACCCCGAAATGGCGCTCGTCGAGGCCGCGCGAATCTACCGCAAACACCTCGACCCGTTCATTCAGTACTTCGAGCTCGGCCCGCCGATCGAGGACGCCGCAGCCCAACTGGCCGCGCAGAAAGAGCTCGAGCACCAGAACGAACTCGAACGACGGCTCGCCCGGTCCGTCGACGAACTCGACCTGTCCGTCCGGGCGGCCAACTGCCTTGCGTCGCAGAAGATCACCACGCTCAAAGAGCTCGTCACCAGGACCGAGGCCGACCTGCTCAACTTCCGCAACTTCGGACAGACCTCGCTCAGCGAGATCATAGAAAAACTCGCCGAGCTCGACCTCGAACTGGGCATGAAGATCGACTGACGCCGCGGCAAGATCGCGACAGGAAGCAACCGAATGCGTCACAGAAAAGCCAACCGCAAGCTCGGCCGCCGTTCCGGCCCGCGAAAAGCCCTGCTCAGGAACCTCGTCGAGGGCCTGTTCCTGGCAACTCCCACCGAAGAACATGCCGAGCGGATCCGGACCACGCCGGAAAAGGCCAAGGAGGCCCGGCGGCTCGCCGAGCGGCTCATCACGCTTGGCAAGAAGGGCACGCTCGCCGCGCGGCGCCGCGCCCTCGCGTTGCTGCCCAGCAAGAAGGCCGTCCGCAAGCTCTTCAACGAGATCGCTCCGCGATACGACAACCGCGAAGGCGGCTACACACGGATACTGAGGCTTGGGGCCCGGCGCGTGGGCGACGCGGCCGATCTCGTCATCTTCGAGCTCGTCGGAATCGCCGAGGAAGGCGCGGCGCCCGTCAAGCCCGAGGTAACCGTCGAAGCCGATGAGGAGCCGGCCGCGGAACCTGAGCCGGAAGGCGACCCGGAACCAGAGGCCAAAGAAGAAACGGATGCCGACGGGGAAGCGGACGCCAAGGAGTAGCGGGGCCGGCCGCAGGCGTCCGAACGCTTGACAATCGCGCGACCGTCGGATAGTTTGACGAAATGGCTGATTAGGGCTGCTCGGCGGACCGAGCAGTTTGCCAATCACCTTCGAAGACTCGGGCGATTAGCTCAGTTGGTTTAGAGCGCTTGCTCGACAAGCAAGAGGTCACTGGTTCGAATCCAGTATCGCCCACCAGCCGCCGCCGCGACGAAGGCGGGCCGTGTAACGTTGTTAATCGTTCATTAGTTATTCGGGTTCTCGACCGAAGGCAGCCGCTCGCGGGCCGTCCCGAATAACCGATAACGAATAACGATCTCCCGGTTTTGGCAAGGAGCAGAATTGGTCAACATCAGGCTGCCCGACGGCCAGGAGAAGCAGCATCCCGACGGCGTGACCGCCGCTGAGGTGCTCGCCGAAAACAAATCGGGCGCACAAGGAACCCCGAAGCCCATCGGGGCGAAGATAGATGGCGCGCCGGCCGACCTGGCCCGGACCATCAGGGCCGACTGCTCCGTCGAACCCATATTCCCCAACTCCGAAGACGGCCTCGAGATGCTCCGTCACAGCGCCTCGCACGTGATGGCCGCGGCCGTCCGCCGCCTCTGGCCCGGCGCCAAGCTCGCCATCGGGCCCGCAATCAGCGACGGCTTCTACTACGATATCGATATGAAACACCGCCTCACCGAGGAGGACCTCCCGAAGATCGAGGCGGAGATGAAGGCGCTTCAAGATGACCGCGCGCCGTTCGTGCGCGCCGAGCAACCCGCCAAAGAAGCTCTTCGTGAGTGGCACCGGAAAGGTGACGTCTACAAGGCCGATCTCATCAAGGAGTTCCTCGAAGCGGGGGTGCAGACCGTCAGCACGTACACGAGCGGCGACTTCGTCGACCTATGTGCCGGCCCCCACGTACCGACGACCGGCGACATTGGGGCCTTCAAGCTGCTGTCCGTCGCCGGCGCCTACTGGCGCGGCGACGAGCGCAACCAGATGCTCCAGCGCATCTACGGGGCCGCGTTCCCGACCCAGGACGAGCTCGACGAGCATCTCCGCCTGTGCGAAGAGGCGAAGAAGCGCGACCACCGCCGCCTCGCCAGGGAGCTCGACCTCTACTCGACCGACGAGCTCGTCGGCCCCGGCCTCGTCCTCTGGCACCCGAAGGGCGGCCGCATCCGCACCATCATGGAGAACTTCTGGCGCGAGGCCCACTACGAGCACGGATACGAAATCATCTACACCCCGCACATCGGGCGGCTCCAGCTCTGGGACCGCAGCGGCCACACCGGCTTCTACCGCGAGCACATGTACACGCCGATGCCCATCGACGAGCAGCAGTACCAGCTCAAGCCGATGAACTGCCCGTTCCACATCCAGATCTACAAGAACAAGAAGCACAGCTACCGCGAGTTCCCGATCCGCTGGGCCGAGCTGGGCACCGTCTACCGCTACGAGAAACCCGGTGTGCTGCACGGCCTGTTGCGCGTGCGCGGCTTCACCCAGGACGACGCCCACATCTTCTGCCGCATCGACCAGCTCGACGACGAGATTCAGAGCGCGCTCGACTTCACGCTCTACATCCTGCGCACGTTCGGGTTCGACGACTTCGAGGTGGCGCTCAGCACGCAGCCGGAGAAATTCGTCGGCGAACAGGAGAACTGGGACAAGTCGACCGAAGCGCTCGAGCGCGCCCTCGCCAGCAGCAAGCTCGAATACGCCGTGCAAGAGGGCGAGGGCGCATTCTACGGACCGAAGATCGACCTGAACATCCGCGACTCGCTCGGGCGCTCGTGGCAGTGCACAACCATCCAGGTCGACTTCAACATCCCCGACCGGTTCGAGATGACGTACACCGGCGACGACGGCGCCGAGCACCAGCCGATAATGATCCACCGCGCGCTGATGGGATCGATCGAGCGCTTCTTCGGGTGCCTCGTCGAGCACTACGGCGGCGCCTTCCCCCTGTGGCTCGCGCCGGTCCAAGCCGTGGTGATCCCCATCGCCGAGCGGCACCATGCCCGCGGCGAACAAGTATGCGCGCAGCTGGCAGCCGCCGGCATCCGCGTCCAGCTCGACGGCCGTAGCGAGAAGATGGGCGCCAAGATCCGCGACCACACCACCCAGAAGATCCCATACATGCTCATCATCGGAGACCGCGAGGTCGAGTCCGGCCAGGTCTCCGTGCGAACATATAAAGAGGGCGACGCCGGCGCGGCCGGCCTGGACGACCTGATCCGGGCCATGGCCGAACAGGCCGAGAACAAGCAATGACGCCGGCTCGCAGGGCCCATGATGGTTTAGCCGGGCAAGAACCCAAGGAGGTGAACCACGGCTGACAGCAAGAGACTTGCGGTCAATGATGAGATCGAGGCCAGTCAGGTAAGATTCGTCGGCGCGGACGGCCGGCAGCTGGGCGTTATGTCGCTCGCCGACGCCCTGAACGCGGCGAAGGCCGCCGAGCTTGACCTCGTGCAGGTCACGACCGACGCCGACCCGCCGGTCTGCAAGCTGATGGACTACGGCAAGTACAAGTACAAGCGGAAGCGCCGCACCCATCAATCGAAAACGAAGTCGCACGTCACGCACATCAAGGAGATCCGCCTGCACCCGAAGACCGGGCAGCACGACATCGACTACCGGCTCGAGCACGCGCGCGCATTTCTCGCCCGAGGCGACAAGGTGCTAATCACCATGCTATACAGCGGCCGCGAGCTCGCACACATCGAGGTCGGCGCGGACCTGCTGAGTCGCGTCATCGCACAGCTCGAAGACGCGGCCAAAGTCGAATCCCCGCCGAAGCGGGAAGGGCGCCGCATGTCAGCGTTGCTGGCGCCGAAATAGATCGGCGTCCGCCGCAGCAGCTCTGGCTCGACCTCGTGAGGTCAGAGCGGCTGCACTGTCGCCCGGACGCCGCGACCCCTGTAACCGGAGGCCAGGACACATGCCGAAACAGAAGACCCGCAAGGGCGTAGCCAAGAGGGTTCGCATCCCAAGACCGGCAAGGTCATGCGCCGGAAAGCGGGCCTGAGACATTTGCTCTCGGGCAAGAGCCGCAAGCGGAAGCGCCACCTCCGCGGCGCCGTCACGGTGGCGCAGGCGGACAAGGCGCGCGTCAAGCGCTCGCTGACCTAGCAAGACAAACGCCACAAGAAACAAAGGAGGTCCCCAATGCCCAGAAGCACCATCGGGCCGGCCCGCCGCCGGCGCCGGAAACGCATCCTGAAGGCCGCGAAGGGATACTATGGAGCAAGAAGCAAGCGGCTCCGCAGCGCGTCCGACGCCGTCGACCGCGCGCTGGCGAACGCGTTCAAGGACCGCAAGCGCAAGAAGCGCGAGTTCCGCCGGCTCTGGATCACGCGCGTCAGCGCCGCGTGCCGCATGCACGACATCAGCTACAGCCGCTTCATGAACGGGCTGAAAAAAGCCAGCGTCGAGATCAACCGCAAGATGCTGTCGGAGATCGCCATCAGCGACGCCGCGGCCTTCGGCCAGCTCGTCCAGACCGCTCTTAAGGCGAAGTGAAGCCCATGCTGGCCAGACTCGAACAACTGCGCGGCGAGGCCCTCGCGGCCATTGCCGGCGCCGCAGACGCCGGCGCGCTCGAGACGCTCCGCGTCAACTACCTCGGCCGCAAGGGCGCCCTCAAGGCGCTGATGGGCGAGCTGTCCAAGCTCCCCGCCGGCGAGAAGCCCGCCGCCGGCAAGCTCGCCAACGAGGTCAAGCAGGCCATCGAACAGGCGTTCGCGGAAGCCCGAAAAGCGGGCGGCGCCCCGAAACCGACCGGCCCCAGAGTCGATGTTACCGTGCCCGGCACACGGCGTAAGCTCGGATCAATACACCCCCTTACGCAGATCAACGACGAGCTCGTCGAGGTCTTCGCCCGGCTCGGCTTCGAGACCGCCTACGGCCTGGAGATCGAGGATGAGTACCACAACTTCGACGCCCTCAACATCCCGCTCGACCACCCGTCGCGCGACGGCTTCGACACGTTCTACATCGAGGATGGCGGGAAGAACGAGCATCTGCTCCGCAGCCACACCTCGCCGGTGCAGATCCGCGTGATGGAGACGCGCCAGCCGCCGATCCGGATCGTCGTGCCCGGCAAGGTCTTCCGGCCCGACACCGTCGACGCCAGCCACTTCCCGATGTTCCACCAGATCGAAGGGCTCTACGTCGACGCGCGCGTCACCTTCGCCGACCTCAAGACCGTGCTCAGCATGGCCATGCAGGAAGTCTTCGGCGAGCAGACGCAGACGCGCTTCCGCCCGTCGTTCTTCCCCTTCACCGAGCCGAGCGCCGAGGTCGACGTCTCCTGCCCGTTCTGCGCCCGCAAGGGCTGCAAGGTCTGCGGCCAGTCCGGATGGATCGAAGTGCTCGGCGCCGGCATGGTCGACCCGGCCGTCTTCCGCCACGTCGGCTACGACCCCGAGAAATACACCGGCTTCGCCTTCGGCATGGGGACCGACCGGATTGCCATGCTGAAGCTCGGCATCAACGACATTCGCCTGTTTTTCGAGAACGACGCTCGTTTTCTCAAGCAGTTCTGAGCCTCACTGACCGGAGAACACCACAATGCTTCGCGGCATGCGGAAGATACTGGACAAGTATCAGAAGTACCTGCTCGTCATCCTCGCCGTGCTCCTAATCGGCGGATGGACTATTCTCGAGAACGTGCGCCAAGGCGGCGGCGACGGGCGCGAGCAGGTCATCGGGACACTTTACGGCCACGTCCTTACGGTCAACCAATATCAAGGCTTCGCCCAGCGATGGCAGCAGCTCGGCCTCCCGTTCGTTGCGGTCACGCCCGGCGATCCCTCCGGCAACCCCGCCTTTGACACCTACCTCCTTCTCAGCGCCGCGCGCGAGCGTGGCGTCCGGGCCGGCGCCGACGCCGTGACCGTTCTGCTTCACAAGTACCCGCCCGTACGCGTTCGCATCGAGTATGTGCTCGCCGACCCGGAACTGCTGGCGAAGAACATCACGCCGTCCGACGCCGAGCTCAGGGCTCACTACGACGCGCACTGGAAGGACAAATCCGAGAAGTTCGAAAAGGTCAAGGATCGTGTCCGGGACGAGCTCAAGACCAAGCTCGCCCGGCAGGCGGCGGCGGACAAGATGGACCGCGCGGTCAAGCTTCTGGCCGCCGCCCCCGCCGAAGGCCCAGGCTTGAAGGACGCGTTCGGCGGCGCGGCCGCAAAGACCGGCCTCGACCACGGCCAGTCGCCGGAGTTGTTCACCGACAAGAACGCTCAGGCCGCGCTGGGCGAACTCCTGGGCCTGCCGCTGCCCGACGGCCTGGCCGCCGCGGTCTTCGCCGCCCGCGCCGGCGAGCCCAGCAAGGTCTGGAAATCGAACGGCCGGGCGTTCGTCTTCCGCCTCATCGAGACGTCCGCCGGCATGACCTCCAAGGGAACGCTCTTCCCGCACGACGAAGGCTGGCGCAACGGCAAGTTCATGATCACGCAGACGTATCCGAGCTACGAGACCGTGATCCAGGAGAAGCTCGGGATGGACGTGGCCCTCGTCCGGCAGGCGTTCGAGGAGCACCTCGTCGTGGAGAAGTTCCTTTCGCTCGTCTGCGGAGGGACCGGCGGCCGGATCCTGACCACCAGCGACGACCGCGGGCAATGGGCCGCAGCCGAGAGCCAGGAAGTAAAGGCCCTCGTCGCCGAGGTCCCGGTGGACCCCTTTGTGCAAGGGATCGCCCCGCCGAGCAGGGAGAGCGTGCTGGACTTCTACGAGAAGCGCAAACAGCGCGACCCGCGGCAGACCCCGGCCTACTTCGGATACATTCAACCGGAGCGGATACAGATCGAGTACGTTGCTGCGGACCACGAGGCGCTCGGGCGCGCGGCCGCCGAAACGAAGCTCAACAGCGTCAGGCGGCGTGCCCAGGACGAGAGGGGCGCCGCCCTGCCGCTCGAGCCGCTCGCCCGCGCCGCCGGCCTGTCCTACCGCAAGCCCCGACCCTTCGCGCCGACCGAGGACGATATGCGGATGGCCGTGCCCGACCTGATCGCCTCCCGCGAGTTCATACAGCAGGCGTTCTCGCCGGAGCTGCGGCCGCTCACGCGGCAAGTCGGCCCCGATACACACGTCGTCGTGCGCCGGTTCAGCGAGATCCTTACCAGCGGCCGCACGTTGTTCGTCTTCCGCCTCGTGGCCTATCAGGAACCCTACGCTCTGCCATTCGATGACCTCTCTCCGGGCCAGCAGCAGCAGGTGCGAAGTGACTGCGCCCACGCGCTCGCCGTGGAACGCGCGAGAATCGCGACCGGGAAGATCAAGGCCAAGATCGCCAGGCAATTGATCGCCAGGATCGCCGCGGAGAACGGGTTCGCCGTAAAGAGCAACATCGTGCAGGCGCCCGGCTCGGCCGAGGGCGCCGTCACCCTCCCGCCGGCGCTCGCGGACCACATCACCCAGAAGCTCGAGTCCCAGCCCGGCGCCACCGCCCGCCTCGTCCAGGACGGCGACACGTATTACACCGCCGCGGTCTACGGGGTCGACGACGACTCGTTCGACCGGAAGGCCGACTACATCAGCTTCACGGCCGCGCAGTTCACGGCCGTCCTCCGGCCCTCGCAGGACGAGATCGACCGGCGCGCCCGCAAGATCCGCGACGCGATGCTGAACGAAAAGCCGGACGACGCGGACGGCCAGCCGCCACCCGAGCCGGCCGCCGAGCAGATCAAGCTGGCGGAGGACCAGTTGATCGAGGAGTGGAAAAAGGAAGAGTTCCGGGCCCGCTACCTCGGGTACCTGGGCAAGCGCCTCGAGGAAACCTTCCGAAACTACTTCGAGTCGAACCCGCTCGAACTCCCAAGGACGGTCAGGCTGGAACAGTCAACGACGGGGAGCTTCTTCCACGCCGACGACGAGTTCCTCTTCCGCAACGACCCCGCCCTCGTCGCCGCGGCGTTCAAGCTGAAGCCGAACATCCTCAGCGCCGTCCTGACCGGCGACTCCGGAGCCGCCATCATGCTCCTCGGCGGCGAAGAGACGCGCAACGAGCGGAAGATCGAGTTCGTCTCCATACAGCCCGAACAGTACGGCCCCCTGTCGGTCACGGCCACCGATGCCGACGCGGCGGCGTATTACAAGGCGCATCGCGACGACTTCAAGCCGCCGCCGAGCGCCAAGGCCGAGCTCCTGTCCGCGTTGTTCGATGACGTCGGCCGCGCCATCGCGCCGAGCATCACCGTCGAAGAGATCGAAGCGCACTACAAGCAAAATGCTCACTCGCTCTACCAGGATAACGCTCTCGACGACCGTCTGAGAGACTGGATCCGCAGCAAGCTGGCGCGGGAAAAGGCGGAAGCCAAAGACGCCGAGCAGGCCATCAGGGCCGCGTACAGGATCGCCCAGGGCGGCCCGATGCCCCTCGCACAGGTCGCCGAAACGCTCGAACAGCTCGGCCTGACGACCGGCACGACACCTGTGCTGGCCGCCGCGGACACCACCATCGCCCGCATCGGCCCGGCGCCGGAGCTCATCAAGAACATCCTCGCGGCCGCGAAGGGCAAGCTGAGCGAACCCGTCCGCACCGGCAGCGGCTGGGTGATTTTCCGCGTGACCGAGACGCGCGCCGGAGCGACACCCGAGCTCAAGGACATCATGCCCGCAGTCCGCGCCAACGTCCGGCGCGAGCGGCTCGAAGCACGCGCCACGAGCGCGCTCGAAAAACTCCGCACGTACCTCGCCACGCACCCGAAGGCGACCATCGAGAGCGCGCTCGCGCAGCCCGAATTCGCCGCCGAGCTCCCGTTCGCGCCATACGTGAAGACGACCGGCTTCTTCGACAAGGAGCGAGCCGAAAAACAAGTTTTCATGACGAAGGAGCTCGGCGACGCAGTCTTCCAGACACAGCCCGGCGCGACCACGCCCGTGGTCAACGCCGACGGGACAGTGCAATTCGCCCGCGTCGTCGAGGCCGGCACCAACCGCGTGATCAAGATCCATTACGTCCGGGTCGGCACCGAGCTCTTCGCGCCGACGATCAAGGTGAGCGACGAGGACGCCGAGACATATTACACCGCCCACAAGCAGAAGTACGAGCGGCCGCGCCGCTACGAACTGAAATGCCTGTTCGCCGACATGCTGGAGCTCGGCGCCGACATTGAACCCGGCGAGGCCGATGTCGCCGAGGCGTACGAACAGCTCAAGGGCTTGTTCCCAGACAAGACGGCCCCGGACGGCTACCAGCCCTTGAGCGCGGTGCGGCAACGTATCGTCCACGAGTTGAAGATGTGGCAGGGCCGGAAAGAAGCCGCGAAGCTCGCACAGGACGCCCTCGCGCTGATCGCCAAGGACGCCAAGATGCCGCTCAAGGACGTCGCCACCGAGGCCGGAAAGCTCCGTGTGGAGTCCGTGGCGGAGTACCTGCCGGGCAGTAACGACGTTTCGCTCGGCCTGCTCGGCGTGGCGGGGCTCGACGCCTTCCTCGCGTCGGCCAAGGCGGGCGACACCAGCCCGGCCTTCTGCGGCGCGTCCGGGCCCGTAATCGTGCGAGTCGTCAACGTCCTGCCCGCCGGAGTGGCGCCGTTCGACAAGGTCGCGAACCAGGTCAAGGGGGACGTCGCGCTCGAGCGCGCCCTCACCGAGGCGCAGAAGCTGGCCGACAAGGTCCGGGCGAAAATAACCCGGCCGACAGCGGCCGCCATGCAGGCGGCGGCCGCCGAGTTCACGGTCGACACCGCCGACGTCACGCCCCTGACGGCCGACGACATTCCCTACCTCAGCCGTAAGCAGCCCGGCGGCATGTACCTCCTCAGTCTGCGGGCCGGCGAGATCGGGGGCCCGGAGCGGCCCGCGGAAACGGCGCGCTCCTGCTCGCTCGCACTGGTTACCGACATACGGCGGCGCGTCTCGCCGGAAACGGCTTTCGCCGGCGAGCTACTGGGCTGGTACGCGCGGCAAGCGCGTCTGGCGGAGCTGCTCCGAATGATCAATGCAGACATCGTCCAGGCGCCAGGCGCCAGGTAAGGTGCTCACTGGTGGCCGACAAGTTCATACACGTCAGCGGCGCACGCGAACATAACCTCAAAAACATCGACGTCGCCATTCCCCGCGACAAGTTGGTCGTCATTACCGGCATAAGCGGCTCAGGCAAGTCGTCGCTCGCGTTCGACACCGTCTTCGCGGAGGGACAGCGGCGATACGTCGAGAGCCTCTCCTCTTACGCGCGGCAGTTCCTCGAGCAGATGCAAAAGCCCGAGGTCGAGTCGGTGACCGGCCTGCCGCCGACGATCTCAATCGAGCAGCGTTCGGCCTCGGCGAACCCGCGCTCGACCGTCGCCACAACGACCGAGATTTACGATTATCTCCGCCTGCTGTTCGCCCGCGTGGGCAGCCCGCACTGCCACAAGTGCGCGCGGCCGATCGCCCGGCAGACGGCTCAGCAGATCACCGACGCCGTCCGGTCCCTCGCTCCGGGCTCGCGGGTCATGGTGCTTGCGCCGCTCGTTCGCGGCCGGAAAGGCGAGCACCACGACGTCTTCACTAGCGCCAAACGCGAGGGATACGTGCGCGCCCGTGTCGACGGCGGCCTCGTCGAGGTCGACCATCCGCCGAAGCTGAACAAGAAGGCCCAACACTCGATCGAGGTCGTGGTCGACCGCCTCGTGATTAAGCCGGGGCTTGGGGCGCGGCTCCAGGACTCCGTCGAGACCGCGCTCCGGCTTGGCTCCGGACTCATCATTGTCGCTGTGCAGTCGGACGGCGGATGGGACGACACGGTTTACAGCGAGCTTTACGCCTGCCCGGACTGCGGAACGAGCCTCGAGGAGCTGACTCCGAGGATGTTCTCGTTCAACAGCCCGTATGGCGCGTGCCCGGTCTGCGCGGGCCTGGGCACGCGGCTCGAGATCGATCCCGACCTCGTCGTGCCCGACCCGCGCCGGACGCTTGCCGAGGGGGCGATCGAGGCGTGCAAGCCCGGCCCGGGTATGCCGGTCTGGTATGCGCACAGACTGCGCCGCGCCGCGATCGAGTTCGGCATCTCCCGCACAACGCCGTTCCACAAACTCCATCACCTGAAGCGGCGGCTCCTCCTCGAGGGTTCGTGGCCGAAGCTCGAGGCGCAGTACGGCTCGTCGTTCGCCGGCGTCATTCCGGAGTTGCAGCACCGCTTTGAGAACAGCGACAGCGACGCAGTGAAGCAGCGGATAATGGAGTATATGAGCGTGCTGCCGTGTACGACGTGCGAGGGGGCGCGGCTCCGGCCCGAGTCGCTCGCCGTCCACGTCGCCGGGCATTCCATCAGCGGGATTTCCTCACTCTCGGTGACCGACGCCGCCAGTTTCTTCGGCTCGCTGACGTTCGACAAGGAAAAGAGCGTCATCGCCCGACAGTTGCTGCAGGAAATCCGCGAGCGGCTCAGGTTCCTCGCTGACGTCGGCCTCGGCTACCTGACGCTCGACCGCACGAGTGGCACCCTCGCCGGGGGCGAAGCGCAGCGCATCCGCCTGGCCACACAAGTCGGGTCGGGACTCGTCGGCGTGTGTTACGTGCTCGATGAGCCGAGCATCGGCCTCCACCAGCGCGACAACGAGAAGCTCCTTGCGACGCTGCGACGGCTGCAGGGTCTCGGGAACACGGTCATCGTTGTCGAGCACGACGAGGCCACGATTCGCCAAGCCGACCACGTGCTCGATCTTGGCCCCGGCGCCGGCGAGCACGGAGGCGAGGTGGTCGCCGAAGGACCGCCGGGCTCCGTTGCGCGGTCGCCGAACTCCATTACCGGCCAATACTTGTCCGGCAAGTTGGCCATACCAGTCCCGAAGGAGCGGCGGCCGGTCGACAAGGAGCGCGCGCTGACAATTCGCGGCGCCCGCCTGAACAACCTGCGCGACATCGACGTCCGGTTCCCGCTCGGCGCGTTCGTCTGCGTGACGGGCGTTTCGGGTTCGGGCAAGAGTTCGCTTGTTACCGAAACCTTGTACAAGGCGCTCGCCCACGAGCTCCATCGCGCACGCGACCGGGGCGGGCCGCACAAACAGATCGACGGCGTGCATCTCATCGACAAGGTCATCGAGATCGATCAATCGCCTATCGGCCGCACGCCGCGCTCGAACCCCGCGACCTACACCGGCGCGTTCACAGAGATCCGCAGGCTGTTCGCGCAAACAAAGGAAGCGAAGGTCCGAGGCTACAAGCCCGGCCGGTTCAGTTTCAACGTCAAGGGTGGACGATGCGAGGCGTGCGAAGGACAAGGGACGAAGCGGATTGAGATGCACTTCCTCCCGGACATTTTTGTGCGCTGCGAGGAATGTAAGGGACTGCGGTATGATCGCGAGACGCTCGATGTCCGCTACCGCGGCAAAAACATCGCCGAGGTCCTCGCAATGACAGTCGAAGAGGCGGTCGCGTTTTTTGAGAACTTTCCGAAGCTGAAGCGGGTCCTGCAGACGCTGACCGACGTGGGAATGGATTACGTACGCCTTGGGCAATCAAGCACGACATTGAGCGGCGGCGAGGCGCAGCGCGTCAAGCTCTCGGCCGAGCTCGGCAAGCGCGCGACCGGCATGACGTTGTACATTCTCGATGAGCCCACGACGGGCCTTCACTTCGCGGACATCAGCAAGCTGCTGGGTGTGCTCGATCGCCTCGTCTCGCGCGGCAACACCGTCATCACCATCGAGCACAATCTCGACGTCATCAAGTGCGCCGACTGGGTCATCGATCTGGGGCCGGAGGGCGGCGCGGAGGGCGGTCTTGTTGTTGCGGAAGGTACTCCTGAGCAGTTGGTCAGAGTCGCCGAATCATACACCGGTCAATTTCTGAGGCGAGTGTTGAAGTAGCACCGGGGCGCTTAGCCCAACTTCCGCAGTCTCGAATTCTTGAAACTTCTCAATGCAGCGATTTCGAGGGGCGGTCGCCACCACCGCTGCACGCCACACCTTTCATGTGCAAGCACTTGTGACGGCACCCTCACAGGAATCATAGCTTACCTGCTCCACTATAGACGAGCAGTCTCGCCGAAGCGCGAATATCGAGTGGGGGCCGGACCGGGAGCCTCGAACGGCAGAACACCCCCGCGCGAGCCGGGCGTGGGCCCCGCACTTCCGGCAGAACTGACTACCTGAAGAACACCCCCGCGCGAGCCGGGCGTGGCGCGAAAGTAACTTTTTCATTCCATATGGTAAATAAATGGCGCCATCCCAGAGCTGCGCCTGATCCGCATGTGTTTGTGTCACAAAGTGTTAAGCGAAGCCGCCAGCGAAGTCCATTTCAGAAAAGTAACGTTTTCCTCGTGTCCTTAGATTGTCACAGGCGGACAAGCTTGGTAACAAACGAACTGTTCAACGGGCCAAATGTGGTCAGTTATTCCGCTGGCCATCGCAGGGGTTCTGTGTGTGAGCCGCGAGCGGGAGCCCGCCCGAGTCTTG
>JBDREM010000123.1:0-8501 GCA_043819695.1 Planctomycetota bacterium | reverse complement strand
CCTCTTCGGCCTGCTCGACCATCTCGAGCTTCGCCGCCGTGATCTCGGCGCCGTACGGGAACCGCGTCGCCAGGCACGCATACGCCGGCTTGTCCCACGTCGGCAGGCCCAGCTCGCGCGACAGCTCGCGGATGTCCGACTTCGCCAGGCCGGCGTCCCGCAGCGGCGTAAGAATGCCCAGCTCGGCCACCGCTTTCAGCCCCGGGCGATAGTCGCCGCCGTCATCGGCGTTCGTGCCGTCGGCCACGTTCGGAACGCCCTGCGTCGCGGCCAGGGCGCGAATCTGCGTGAACACGGCGAGCTTGCAGTGGTAGCACCGGTCGGGCGCGTTCCGCTTGAACGCCTCCATCTCGAAGACATCGGCCTCGAGGATCAGGTGCGGCACGCCGATCTCCGCGGCGAGTTCCTTCGCCTCCTCGAGTTCGCCGGCCGGATGGACCGCAGCCGCGACGGTGATCGCGATGACGCGCTCGCCGAGCACGTCGCGCGCGGCCTTGAGCAGGAACGTGCTGTCGACGCCGCCGGAGAACGCAACGGCGAGCGAGCCAAGCTCGCGGAGCGAACCCCTCAGCGCCTCATACTTCGTCTCTCGTTCGTCGTTCATATCATAGCTATTCTAACGGTATTCCGGGCCGAGAGTCAACCTGCACACAGTCTGAGTCATTTGCGATGTCCGTGTCGAGGGCATCCTGCCATCGCGTGTCGCGGCCATCTTGGCCGCGATGAGGTCGTTTTCGAGGCCGGGACGGCCTCGAGACACGAAGGCGAGACGCCTTCGACACGTTGCCGAGCCACATTGACGCAGATTCCGCAGATGTCGCAGATTCTTGTCGCGCCGCGTTCTGATATGGAGTGCGGCGGCTGGACGCCGCTTTGTCGCGGCGGACGCCGCGACACCCGGGAACAGCTTTCCTTGACATCACCCTCGCACTTGGACGGTTGGCCGCATCATTGCGCGCCCACTCCCCTCTACTCCGTGCCCGACGAACGAACGGCGACGCCGTCTGCCGCCGAGCGCCAGCAAGGCGAGCGCCCATATTGACGCAGATTCCGCTGATGTCGCAGATTCTTGCCGTGCCGGGTTCTGATATGGAGTGCGGCGGCTTGACGCCGCTTTGTCGCGGCGGACGCCGCGACACCCGGAAACAGCCTTCCTCGACACCACTCTCGCACTTGGACGGTTGGCCGCATCATCGCACCCCCACTACCCTCTACTCCGCGCGCGACGAACGAAGGGCGACGCCGGCTGCCGCCGAGCGGCAGCTAGGCGAGCGCCCAGAGTTCGTCGCGCGGCCGCCTTCGCGGCCGACCTCGTCACGTCTTGAAAAGCGGCGTCAAGCCGCCGCACTCCAAAAACGGCGCCCGGGGCCACGGAACGAGAAGGCGTGACAACAGCTTTGACAAAGGCGCACGCCGGGGATATCATCTCGAATGACGTGAGCGGCGCCAGATGGCGGCCGACTTCGTCGTTCGACCGTTCTGCCGCAGGCAGAAACAGCGGTCGACAGTGGCATAGATTCCGCAACTCGATTCGCACACCACCACGCCACGCCAAGATAACCCTGTGGCACGGGACACCATGACGCAACGAAGTGCGTACGCCGTCCCCGAACACCAAACGCGCTCCGGAGAAAAAACATGACTTGGGAAGATTACAAGAAGGAAATGAAGGAACGGTGGATGTTCATCGGGATCGTCATCGCGCTCTTCGCCCTGATCGCTCTTATCCTGGCAATGCTGGGTGTCGAGCCGCCCAACTAGTTAGGGGATTCAACCGTGCGCACCCAAACACGCACTCAGGGGCTAGTTGTCGGTGGCGTCTTGGCCATCATAGTCGGGATCATCCTCGTTATCGGAATGCTCCAGTCATTCGCCACGGGGAACACGGAAATGGGGGTCTTCCTTCTCGTCCTGCTCGGCGTGAATGTGGTCGCCAACGTGATCTACCAAGCCATCGCCACGAAGCGCAATGCCTCCAGCAATCCCCCCATTGGCCCCCAGATTGCAGGCGTACCACCCACCGAGCCGCTTCACGATGTTCCGGCCCCCACGGGCTTGCACGCGGCGGTGCTTCGTGGTGACACAGAAACGGTGAGGTCCGCTCTCGTCAAGAGCGCGAATGTGAACGCCAAGAGTGAAGAAGGCTGGCCCCCTTTACGGTATGCGGTGTACAGCGGCGATCTTGACATGGTAAGTTTGCTCGTTGCCCACGGCGCCGACGTGAACGCCCGGAATGACGACGGAAGTACGCCGCTGCTCCAAGCGGCGCACGGCGGCGACAAGACCATCGCGGAGTTGCTGCTCGCCAACGGAGCGGATGTCAACGCGGCAGACCGTGAGAACGGCTGGACTCCTTTGCACATAGCGGCCAGCAACGGCCATGCCGAGGTTGTTGGGCTCCTTCTTGAGAACAGCGCCGATGTCAGCGTCTTGGACTCAGAGGGCAACACCGCACTCGACTTGGCCGATGACCAAGAGACAAGGAACCTAGTTGAGGCGCACACTACAAAGGAGTCTTTGCTATTTGTGCTGGCTGCGAAGCTTTGTGCCTTTGCGATTGGCGACGAGAAGGAAGATGCGGAGTACGTAAGGAACCGGCTCGATAAGCGGATCAACCCAGAAGCGATGGCGCGAGAGCTGTTCTGTCTGAGGTACTTCGCGGTTGATTACGAGGTCACTCAAGCGCTCGGTTACACTGAACTGAGGGGCCAACTCCTCGATGCATTTCAGGTCCACATCGCGCTTGCGGGCGGCACGGAGGACCTGGGGCTCGGCGTCCAGCGTGCTGAGGCATACGAGCCTGCCGTGAATACGACCCATAAGCTCGGCCCATTCTATTTCGTTGGAAAGACCTTCTGCCTTCTTTGCGAACCTGAGCACCTTCACGTGCCACAGCTAATCGCTATCAGTATAGACTTTTTCCACCAACTGATCTTTGTAAAAGGGCTCGTGGATTCCGCCAAACTGAGCGCCCCATAACGTATCCGCGGACATGTTACCTATTTCCGCGCCCGTTCGGGGTTGCGACCGGGTTTTTGACGATGCAACATCCGCCGCGGTGCCTTCTCGACTTGCTCATTTTTTCCCTTGCCATCACGCTGCCCGTCGGCTACAAAACACCTGCGGATTCCGACCCCTGCCCTGTTTCGAAAGGAGAGTGAAAATGAGTTTCGAGAAAGCCAAAGAACTGTTTGCAGAATGCGCGCACCCTGGCGAACAGCCTGCGAACCCGTCGCCAAATGATCCCCGCAGGAGTAACCTCTATGCCGGCCTCGCCGCACTGGCCAGCGGCCTCGCCGACATGCAGAACGACATCAACGAGATAAAGAGCTCGCTAAAAACCATTCAAGACAAGGCCTCCTAAGCGTTCGACTGCATCCCTTCTCGCGGGAGGAGAACAATGCTCGCTGCCACTACCGCTCCGGCCGCCGCCTCGCTGGCCTCCAATATATGGGGCCTGCTCTCTAACGTCTGCGCCGCCGGCATCGGGGCTACCGCCGGGGCGCTCTGCACCTACTTCGCGATCAAACGGGCCTACCGACACCAGATCGTCGCCGAACGACGACTGGACGTCTACCTGAGATTGGACAGGCTGCTCAGAGCGGCCTGCGACGACATCAAGGATTGGTCGAAGCAGTATGACCATGCGAACATGGCGCTCGCAAAGGCCCGCAGTCACTGTGCGATTCACGCGGTCCTTCTGGGCAAGATCGCCCCCGAGTTCATTGACTTCTACGACGAGGTCTTTACCACGTGGTACAAACTTGCAGTACGCAGCGAGGCAACGAAGAAATTCGGACCACCCCCCATAGAGAAGCCCATGAGCGACACCTGCTGTGAGTTCCGGGACAAGGCGCGGAGAATAATCGACCAGAGATACCCCGTCGACGAGCCCGACCTCTAGTCCGTCCTGCCCCATTTCACTTCGTGCCCTTCGTGGTCAAGCGATATCCGGGGACGTAATACTCATCTTTGCGGTCGATGGGTGGGGATTGGCCCGCGCGGGCCGTCGCGCGGATTTTGTGGCCGAAATCTGGGTCATCTGGGCCGGCGGTCTAAGCGGTCTAAGTGCCCGGTCTAAGCGGTCTAAGTGCCAGGGGTCTAAGTGCCAGGCACTTAGAGAAATTGCAACTGACGGCGGGGCAGTCGGTTACAGCGGCGGCATGAATCGGGGCGGCAATTCGGCGGGGCGGAGAGCGTGGCACGGCCATGTCTTCGACTTCGCTCAGGACGAGGCCGCGCGTGACCCCAGGGCCGGGGAGTTCCGGGGACGTAATACTGATCTCTGCGGTCGATGGGTGGGGATTGGCCCGCGCGGGCCGTTGTGCGGATTTTGGAGTCTACGGAGTCTAAGGAGTCTAAGTGCCAGGCACTTAGAGAAATTGCAACTGGCTGCGGAGGCAGTGGTTACAGCGGCGGCGTGAATCGGGGCAGTAATTCTGGTTCGCAGAGAGGCGTAGCACGGGCATCCTGCCCGTGTTCAAATCCGGATCCAAACACGGCCAGGATGGCCGTGCTACAAGTTGCGACAAGGAACTCTTCCAGCGCCAGATCGACGCCACCGACCGGAAGATCGAGCAACTCGTTTACAAGCTCTACGGGCCTAAGTGCCTGGCACTTAGAGAAATTGCAGCCGCCGGCAGTAGCCGGCGCCCGGATACGGTCCAAAAAAGAACAAGAAAAATGGCGGTGGCGTTTCCTATTGTGAGCTCTCTTCTGGCGTATATTTATGGAGGGGCGGGGGTCCGTTCCAAGAAAGAACAAGAAAAATGGCGGCGGCGTTTCCTGTTTTGAGCCCTCTTCTGGTGTATAGTTGTAGGGGGCCTCTGTTCTTTCGCCGCCGCTGTTCCAAGAAAGAACAAGAAAAATGCCCGGGGCGTTTCCTGTTTTGGCCCTCATGTTGTGACCGTTACTATGGAGGGACTAGCCAAGCTGATAAAGCTGACAATGGACTGGGGACCAGGGACGAGGGACCAGGGACGAGGGACCAGGGACCAGTCAAAAGAACCAGCCACTTCCGCCCTCACGGAGGGCGGCTACAACAACGGCCACGCCACGTGAGTTACCGTTCGACGCGGCCTTCACGCCCCTGAGCGAGCCGAAGGGCTGTAGCCGCGTCCCGTGGGCGCGGCGAAAGTATTGACAGGATCACGGCCGCTGTGCCAGCGGCTGGGAGTTGCCTTCGGCAACGTCCACGTGAGGCGGGGTGCGTTATTCGGCGCATATCTTGTCCATCTTGTTGATCCTGTCGAGCTCTTCTTGTCTGTAGTCCAGTGTCCATGGTCCACGGTCCATTATCCATTTTTTGAAAGCGCGCGTTGCAGGTATTGAAGGGGATGACGCTTGAAAGGACGGTTGGGCGAGACGCGGGTGACTGCCCACCAAGAAGGCGGAGGCGCAAAGAGGACTTTCACGACGGATCAAGGCGGGCCGACGTTGGCGAAAAAGAGGGACTGGCACGCCGTTGCCTGTCCTGCTTTTCGCCCGCGCTAAACACATATGTCGGCTCGCTCGATACACACGGATGGCGATGGCCACTTCCGCCCTCACGGAGGGCGGCTACAGCAACGGCCACGCGGGACGGGGTGCGTTATTCGGCGCACATCCTGTCCGTCCCGTTAATCCTGTCGAGGTTTCTTTGTCTGTAGTCAATGGTCCATAGTTCATTGTCCATTGTCAGTTTCATCCGTGTTCATCTGTGGTGAGTTGTCGGCTTCGCGCGCTTCGTGTGCTTCGTGGTGAATGTGTGGTCGCCGCGCTTTCCCGGCCCCGACCTTGCGCATCGAGTTTCTCTGGAGCAAACGCGGAAAGGGGTTTCGCGGTTCTGCGATGACGAGACATAGGGCCGAACGCCCGCCCTGGACGGCGAGTTGTCAGTAATCAGTGAGCAGAGGGCAGTGAGCGGCGGTCAGTGAGAGTAGGATTAAGATTAGGAGTAAGATTAAGAGCAAGAGGAAGAGCAAGAGTAAGAGGGGGGGGGCGGGGCCGGCGGCTTGAGTCATGCCCGTGCTTTTTGCTTGTCAGAAGGGCAGGGCGTGAATATAATCGTCGACTTGCAGGTGCAGGTTGTGTCGATAACGCGCTGTCGGAGGGCCAAATGGCCAAGTATTCAACGGAAGATATTCGGAACATCGCCCTGATCGGGCACGCCGACTCGGGCAAGACGACGCTGGCCGACATGATGCTGAAGGTGGCCGGGACGGTGAACCGCGCGGGCAGCGTGCCCGACAAGTCGTCGCTCTCGGATTTCGACGAGGAGGAGCAGGAGCGCCAGCACTCGATCTACATGACGGTGCTGAGGACGACGTGGAAGGGCAAGGAGATTCACATCATCGACACGCCCGGTTATCCGGATTTCATCGGCGAGGTTGCAACGGGCCTGGCCGCCGCCGACATTGCAGTGCTCTGCGTCTCGGCCGCGGCGGGCGTCGGCGTGAACAGCCGCCGCACGTGGAACATCGCCGGCAGCTACGGGATGCCGCGGGCGATCGTCATCACGAAGATCGACTTGGACAGCGGCGACTACGAGAAGGTGCTCGCGAGCGTGCGCGAGGTGTTTGGCAACAACTGTGTGCCGGTGATGAGCCCGATCGACCCAGGCTCGGGCGTCAGCGGCGTCACGAGCCTGCTGGCCGCCGGCGCCGCTGGCCGCGAGGAGGTGATCGAATCGATCGCCGAGACCGATGACGAGTTGATGGAGAAGTACCTCGATGACGAGGAGCTGAGCGACGGCGAGATCGCCGGCGCGTTCGGCAAGGCGGTCGCCGGGGGGGTCATCGTGCCCGTGCTGTGTTGTTCGGGTGCGAAGGAGGTCGGCGTCGCGGAGGTGCTCGACATTATCGCATCGTACTTTCCGGCGCCGTCGGCGCGCATCAACCTGCCGGCACACAAGCCGGGCGGCCCGGACGAAGAGGTGGATGTGCCCGTCGCGGACGGGCCGCTTTCCGCGTTCGTCTTCAAGATCCTAACGGACCCGTTCGTCGGCAAGATCGCCTTCTTCCGCGTCGTGAGCGGGAAGATGGCCGCGTCGAGCGTGACGGTCGTCCGCACGGGCAAGTCGTCACGCGTCAACGCGCTGCTCTTGCCGCAGGGCAAGGAGCAGGAGTCGTCGGATGGTCTCGTCGCGGGCGACATCGCGGTCGTTGCGAAGATCGAGGACATCCGGCTGGGCGACACGCTCGCCGGCGACGCAGAGACGATCGAGTTCGGGGGCGTCTCGCTTCTCACGCCGATGGTCGCGCTGGCGGTGAGCCCGAAGAGCCGCGGTGACGAGCAGAAGATATCGACGTCGCTCCAGAAGCTCGCCGAGGAAGACCCCGGCTTCGCGTTCGAGGTCGACCGGAAGACGAAGGAGCTTGTCGTGCGGGGGATGTCTTCGCTGCATCTCGACGTCGTTCTCAGCCGGATGAAGCGGCGGCACGGCGTCGAGGTCGAGAGGCACGTGCCGAAGATCGCGTATCAGGAGACCGTCACGGGCGAGGCCGACGGGCACCACCGGCACAAGAAGCAGACCGGCGGCCGCGGGCAGTTCGCCGACGTCTCGTTGCACGTGGATCCCAACGAACGCGGCGCGGGGCTCGAGTTCATCGACGAGATCGTCGGCGGCTCGATCCCGAAGAACTTCCTGCCCGCCATCGAGAAAGGCATCGTCGAGATAATGTCGAAGGGCGTCATCGCCGATTGCGAGGTCGTCGACGTCAGGGCCCGCATCCGGGACGGATCGTTCCACGCGGTCGACTCCGACGAGGCGTCGTTCAAGATCGCCGGCTCGCGCGCGTTCGCCGACGCGTTCATGAAGTCGAAGCCCGTGCTGCTCGAGCCGATCATGAAGTTCGAGATCACCGTGCCGTCGAGGTTCATCGGCGACATCACGGGCGACCTGAGTGGGCGGCGCGGCCGAATCTCCGACACCGGCGTCGTCGGCGGCATGCAGCTCGTCTCGGGCGAGGTCCCGCTCGCCGAGATACAGAGCTACTCGACCGAGCTGCGCTCGATGACGGGCGGCGAAGGCTCGTACACCGTCGAGTTCAGCCACTACGACATCGTGCCCTCGAACATACAGCAGACAATCGTCGCCAAGGCCGCGGCCAAGAGAGAAGGGAAGAAGTAGTCCGGACGCGACACCTCCCGGACTCCGTCCGGGCGGCCGCAGGCCGCAAGAGGGTCGTTGGCGCGCCTCTTGTCGCCTTCGGCGACCCCGACACAGTCGGGGCCACCCAGGGAGAAAAGCTTTTCAACGAAGCGGGGATGACTCAAGACAATTGTCGTTTGACATGAGGCCAATCTTATGTTACTATATGTTTACACACTCACGTATGCACGAACCGACAAAGTGCAGAGGAAGCGCGATGAACAAGGCTCAAAAGCAACTGTACAGACTGAAGGCCGAGATCGTCAAGGCGGCGGCGCATCCGATCCGCCTGGCCGTCATCGACTGCCTCCGCGACGGCGAACGGTGCGTCTGCGAGATAACGAAAGAAGTCGGGGCGGAGCGGTCGAAC
>JBDREM010000122.1:0-8498 GCA_043819695.1 Planctomycetota bacterium | reverse complement strand
CGAAAAAGTGGCAGTCCGCAATCGGGGCGGAAGAGGAGACTCCGCCTTCGCGGAGCCGTTCCGAGCCCACATCGCCCTGTCGGCCCGTACGCGTCCCCCGAACACGCAAAAGCCGGCGACGAGGACGACGACGAGGACGAGAACGAGTCCCTCGAACACCCGCGCAAGGCCACAACGCAAATGGCTGAGCACGAACCGCACTTGATTCAGCCGGACACGCCGGGCATACTCATCGCTCCGGTTCAGGAAGCCATGGGAATCGAGGAAGTCATCACAGCCTGCCGCTCGCCCTGGCAGAATCCCTACGTCGAGCGCGTCATCGGCTCCATACGCCGGGACTGCCTTGATCACATGATCATCTTCAACGAAGCGCGTCTGCGGCGGGCTCTTTCGGAATACTTCCGCTACTACAGCGAATCCAGAGCACATGCCTCGCTGGAAGGAAACTCGCCGATCCCGCGAGAGATCGAGCCGCCCGCGCGCGGAACCGTGAAGGCGCTCTCTTTCCTCGGCGGTTTGCATCATCGGTACACCAGCGCGGCGTGAACTGGCAATCCGGCCGTATCGCGGTCATTCACCAACGCCACCGGTCCACCCGCGCCGCCGTTCCTTGTCCACCGACACCTAGAATCCCTCGGTTTACGTTCATCCGCGCGACATGATTCTTCGGCCGCGAATCCCGCGTAGCGAGACCGGCCACATCACGATGGTCCTCTTACCGGCCGACGGAGTTTTTGGGATGGACACCCGGCCGACAGGTGGCTCAACGGGGCTGGTTTTCGGGTCGTCGTGTCGGAGCGCTGAACGCGGTCTCCGGCGGCCGGACGACTCGGACGACAAGCGGTTCGCCCGGGCGAGGAGGCTCTGCCAGGATTCCCCACCGCGTCCCCGAATGGCACGGTTCGGCATCGTACATGATCAGCTTCCCGGGCCAGCCGCGGACCTGCAAGCCGGTGCGATCGTACGCGTATGGCTTGCCGGACGTTGGACACACGAGCGCGGCGGTCGGGCCTGTGCCTTTCTTGTCCAGGTCGGCAAGGCGCTCTGGCAATTCCTTGTGGACGGCGTAGTAAATGAGCAGCTCCCCGCAGATGTCATGGAGCCGGTCGGCGCACGGGTCCGTTCCGAGTCCCAGGGTCACGGGCGGCGGAGACGTAGTGCGGCAACCTGCGGCGAGCGCCGCGAGCGCCAGGAGCGCCAGTAGCGCCGAGAATCGAGCTGTCGTGTGCGGGGGCTTCATTTTCTTTCTCCCGGAGCCTGCTTCGAGTCGGCCGGGGGTTGTGCGGGACCGGGCTCCGGCTCGGGCGTCACCGGTCGGGGTGCGGCGCCGCGTTCCATGCCTTTGAGGTGTTCGTCGAAGGCGCCCTTCTCGACGGCGTTCTGGATGACCTTCGTGCCGGCTTTTTCGGATTCGGACATGCCCTTGAGGTCTTCGGGTTCCTGGGCGACGTGGGGAGTGAGGAAGATGAGGAGTTCGGTCTTGGTCTTTTGCTCGACGGTTCGGCGGAAGAGCAATCCGAGCACGGGGATGTCACCGAGGAGGGGAACCTTCTGAACGTTGGTGGTGTTCCGGTCTTCCATGAGGCCGCCGATAACGATGGTCTGGCCGTCGCGGATTGCGACGCGGCTCTGGGCGGACCGCTTGGCGAAGACGGGCGCGTTGACCGCCTCGGAGATCGGAACCGTCTGGCCGGTCAGTGTGGAGATTTCGGGATAGACGTCCATCGTGACGAGTCCCTCCGGGTTAATGTGCGGCGTCACGTTGAGGATGATGCCGATGTCGTCGTACTCGATGGTGTTGATGGTCTGGCCGGTGTCGGTGGTCCGGGTGTTGGTGATGAAGGGGACTTCCTGGCCGACCATGATGGAGGCCTGCTGGTTGTCGCTCGTGAGGATGTAGGGTCTCGAGAGGACGTCGAGCTTGGCGGTCTCGGCGAGAGCGCGGATGGCGGCGGTAACGTTCTTTTCTTCGAGCTTGAAGATGAAACCGCCGGTCTGGTCGGCGACGGAGAAGTCGGTGCCGACGCTGGTGCCGCGACCGGATGCTCTGATGTTCATCAGTGAGAACTCGACGCCGAGGTCGAGCGATTTGTTGTGGGTCACCTCGGCGATGAGGATCTTGATGAGGACTTGCGGGACCGCGCGGTCGAGGTCGAGAATGATGGCCTTGACGCGCTCGAAGTTCTTGGAGGCGGTGGTGACGACGACGGAGTTGGTGTCTTCGTCGGCGACGACGTAGACCTGGCCTGCGAGGTCGGAGGCGGCGGTGGTGACTGCGGAGGAAAGCACGCGGCCTGCGGCTCTGGGTGTCGTGGTGCTGGTCGTGCCTGTGCGGCCGGTCCGGCCCGTTCCCATGTAGGTCGAGCCGAGGCCGCGTGTGCCGGAGGTGGCCGTTCTGCCGCCGAACGTCGTGCCGCCGGTGGGACCGGAGGTGCCGAATCCGGCGCCGGGGGTGCCCTGGGTCGCGGCCGTGCCGGTCGGGCTCGTTCCGGTCCAGCCGAAGACTCCGTTGAGGATCGCTTCGAGGTTCTTGGCCTTGGCGTTTTTCAGGCGGTAGATGAAGACGGCCTGTTCTTCTGCGGGATTGGCGTTGAGGTCTTGGACGACGCCCTCGATGACCTTCATGATGTCGGGCGCGGCGCTGACGACGAGGGTGTTGGTGCGTTCGTCGGCGGACGCGGTGACTTTGGTCGTGCGTCCGCCCTTGTCTTCGCTCCCGGCTGCGGGCGGTGCGCCGGGCAGCCTGAAGGTCCTTCGTCCGCCGCCGAACGGCAGGGCGATGCCCTGGGCCGTCTGATCAGGCTTGAAGATCTCGGTAATGAGCCGTGCCGCGCTGGTCGCATTGGCGTATTTCAGCGCGAAGACCTTGACCTGCGTGACGTCGGACATGTGCACGTCGATGGCCTGGATGATCTCGATTATGCGGCGGACGGTCGCCTCCGTCCCCGTGACAATGAGCGTGTTGCTGGCGGCGTTGGACGCGACGTCGGTCGGCGCGGGGATGAGGGAGGCGATGTCGGCCTTGAGTTTGACGGCGTCGGCGTATCGGATGGGGATGATGTGGGTGACGATGCGGTCGGTCGGCTGGACTTTTTCGGGATCGTTTCCGGTCCGCACGGGGATGAATTCCTTCTTTGCCTGGTCGGCCGTGACGATCTTGAGGGTCCGGCCGGTTCGGATCGCGGCGTATCCCTTCTGCCTGAGCACGGTGTCGAGCAGCGCGACGGCTTCCTCGACGCTGATATTCTGAAGGCTCATGACGGTCACTCGGCCTTCGACCTTGGCGTCTTCGACGACGATCAGGCCGGCTGCGCCCGAGAGGTATTCGAGGACGGTCCGGAGCGAGGCGTCCTTGAAGTTGAGGGAGATGTGGGTGCCGGGCGCCGGCTCTGGGGGCTTGACGGGTTCGGCGGGCGCCGGTTGGGTCGCGGTCTCCTGCGCCGACGCCCGGTCCGGCGCGAGCAGCGACCCGAGCGCCAAGAGCGTCAGCGCGGAGAATGCCGCGGCCCACGTGCATGCCGCTCGCTTTCGGTTCATTGCTCTCATGGTTCTGCACTCCTTGTGTGGTCGCGGTCTCATCGCTTCATCTCATCGAGACGGCGTTTACGCATTCGTTCGAGGATATCGTTGGCGCTCTTGTCGGTGCCCTTGTCCGCTGCACCGGCGGAGCCGGCGACGGCACCGGGCGCAGTGGTGGCGGCGGGCGAGGTCGAGGCGGTGGGCGGCGACAGGGTGACGGCGACGCCGGCGAGGTTCTCGCCGACGCTGATTTTGCGGGTGGCACCGCCTGAGCTGTACTCGACGGTGTCGAGCGCGATGGAGACGATGGTACCGGCGCCGACGGTGCGGCCGATTGTCGTTTGCACGGTCTCGCCGGTCTGGCTGTCCTCGAAGAACGCGATGCGTACGTCGCCGCGCACGGTGACCCCGATGAGCACGAACGTGTGGGCGCCGCGACTGCGGGGCGCCGGCTTAGCGACGGCGGGCCGCTCGGCGGGCCGCACAGACCGGTTGCGTGCAAACATGTTCCGGGTCAGGAGAATGCGGTAGTCATCCCAGGAGGCGTTGTGGCCGCCCGGAGCGCTGCGTGACAACGTTGCGGCGGCGGCCACTGAGGCCAGGAACAGAGCAGGGAATCCGAAAAGCAGAATGAATCGAGGCATCAGGGACCTCCAGATGTGTCGGGCCGCGGATTGGCGGCGGCAACGATCGCGGCCGGCGACGGAGCATACACGGTCGAGATGCGCAATTGAAACGATAGATCGTCCAGCCCGTCTTTCCGGGCGGAGATCTGCATCTCGGTGGCCTTGACGGGAATGGCGGCGGTCTGAATCCGCCACAAGAGCCGAACCACGCCCCTCATGTTCCCGGTGCCAGCGGCCTGGAAGACGATTTCGGGGAGCCGGGGCTTCTCGGTCAGCCGATCGGGCTTGAGGAGCAGGAGAACGAGGCCCGCTTCCTCGGCCCAGTCGCGGATGGCGTGAAGGACCTGGCTTTCGGCCTCGGCGGGATCGCTCTTCATGCCGGCCCGGACCATCTCGCGCCACCTGGGGTCCATCTCGCTGCGGTGGGCCATCAGCGTCCGTGCGCGGGCCAGTTCCGCGGAGAGGCTCGCCCTCTGAGCTTCGATGGCCGAGCGGTGTTCGAGCAGTGGGGAGAGGGCGAGGCGGTCGAGGGCCAGCACTCCGAGCGCCAGAAAGGTGCCGATGAAGATGTATCGCTCGCGGCGAGTGAGAACCATGTTCAGTCGGCCCTCGGCAAACTCAGGCTGATGGCGAAGGAGACGTCCCGGGACGTGCCGCCGGCTTGGCGGATGAAGAGGGGCTTGACGTTGGCGAGCCTGGGATTCGACTTGAGGCGGTCGAGCACTTCGAGCGCCGCCGCCTCGTTGACGGACTTGGCGGACAGGAGCGCCTGCATGTCCTCGCGGATGGTCACGCCGGCGGCCCAGACTCTGCCCTCCTCGGGGAAGGCGAGGGTGATCTCGCGCAAGCAATTGAGGAACTCGGGCCGGCGGTCATACCAGCCCCGCGCAAAGGTCACGTTGTCGGTCAGCGTTCTCGCTTCCTGAACGGCGGGCCGGAGATCGGCCAACTGGCCCTGAAGCGTCAGGACTTCTTGCCGTGCGGCGCGCCAGTCGAGGAGAAGATGAATGACCGCGGCGATGAGGAGGAGTGAGGCGGCGGCCGCCCACACTGCCCGCCGCCTCACATACGTCTTCGCCGGGGGGGCTAGATGCGAGTGCAGGAAATCAATCGCGAGCGGTTGGCCGGCGGAGCAGGCGAGCGCCGCAGCCTGCGCCAGCCCGGCCCTTCCGAGCGTTGACGGAGCGTCCGACACGCCCAGGTCCGTCGCCAGGGTGCAGAACCGGACGGGAGCGCCGAGGCTCTGCTCGAGCGATTCGAGCGCGGAGCGGTCCGCCCCGGCCGAATCCCAGAGGAGCAGTTCGCGCGGTGGCCCTTGTTCCTGCTCGGCGGGCGCGAGGAGCAGGATGCGGCGCAACTCGGCCGAAAGGCTTCCGACATGTCCGCCGGGCCGGTCGAGGCGCGCGGACACGTGGCGAATCAGGCGCACGCCGTTGGCGGACTGGACGGCCAACTCGACTCCGCGCGGCAGGAATCCGAGGATGAGGCGCCCGGCGGGCGAGACGGGTCCGCGCGTGGCCAGCGCGAGCGCGGCGGTCGAGGAGGTGATGGCAAGGACCGAAAGCCTTGCGGCCCTGGCCATCGCGACGGACTGCTCGATGATCTGGCGCGGCGCTGCAACGAGGAGTGCCGAGCTCCCCTTCTCGCCGGGCGACGCGGCATAGTCGAAGACCAGCCCTTCGGGTCCGGATGCGAACTCGTGTTCGGCTGCGATGGAAAGAGCGCCGCGGAGCGAATCGGGGTCGGTCGCAGGGAGCACTTTCCCCCGCGCGGCAATCCAGGCCGCGGCCAGCCCAATGACACAGCGGGATGCGCGCACGCCGCTCGCCCGAAGGACTTTCCTGAGTTCCTTGCCCAGTTTTTCGGGCTGGTCCAGGTTGATTCCGTCGGAGAAGGGCAAGACGGCGGATTGCAGCATCGTGCGGCGTCCGGCCGACGACGTCGCGATTTCGACGGCCGTGATCCCCTGCTCGGTTACGGCCAGGCCCAGTCGTCTGCGAGCGTTGAACATCAGCGGGGCGCCTCCGTGTGAACGGTCTGGACGGTCGCGACGTCGTTGATGGATGCGCCCGCCCGCAGGCGGGAGAGGATTTCGGGCGCCAACGGCCAGCCGAGCTGCGTGAGGTCCTGGCGGTAGAGGACTCTTGGCGGGCTGGATTGCGCGTCGAGCACGACGCGGCAGCGCCGGAAGGCGCGGCCGTCGCCCGCCACGCTGACGATGTCGGCGGAGAACCTAATGGTACTAAGATAAGGGGCTCGACCCGTGTCGCAGAGCTTCGGTCGTAATCGTAATCTTACTCCTAATCCTAATCGCTGTTTCGTAAGTGCCGCTGCCGAGTAGGATTACGATTATGATTAGGATTAGGACAAAGAAGCCGTCGGGCCGCCCGTTCTCTCTGGCGGCGGATGATCCGGCTTAAGTTAGTGCCATTGGATGCAGTCCTGGAACAGCGCTTGCCGGAGGGCTTCATTGTTGATGTTGGCATCTTGGCCGGCAGTGAAGTGGTCGCGGCAATTGAAATCCTGGTTTCGCATCAGGTAGGTGAACGTAAGGAAAGAGATCTGTCCGTTCCTTTTGTCGAGGTCAAGGGCACGGAGGTCATCGAGAATCCGAGAAGATGGCGCGCCCTCGTTGACCACTTCAGGCCGCTGCGATGCCTTGGTTGTCGTGAGGCCTTCGACAAATTCACGTCAAGGACACGGGAGATCGCAGAGACAAGCGGTGTCCGAATCCCCGGTTCGTATTATCGCTACGCCCCGGCAACATGCTACAAGTGCAGGAAGGCGATGCTCGTCTTCACGTGGCCCGGCCACTCGCTATTCGCCACGGACGCGCCACGGGCTGCTCCCAAGCCTGTAACGCTGCAGTACAGGCGCTCCAGGACTGCGGAGGGGAGGTATTGGGCAAACACGTGCCCGTTCTGCGGCGCCTTGCAGGGAGACTGGTTCCTGTGCGCCGAACCCGGCGGGGCGTTCTTCGGTTTCGAATCTGGACGAGACAGCCAGGATGCGCGCTTGCGGGATTTGCAGCGCCTGGCCTATCTTCACGTCCAAAACGTTCACCTATGAGCGCCGGACATACTGACCCCGTTAACGGTCGTATTCAGCGACGCTGGTAAGGATGGAGTGGGTGTTGTCGATTGGGTTGACGTGGGACCACCAAGAGACGGTGTCGGCGCGACGACGGGATCGCCAGCGCAGGGCCGTAGATTCACACGGGGCCGGATGTGCGGCGACGGATTGTTATCACGGTTTTCTTGGACTTGGCATCGTTGATGAAGGTGAGGGCATCGGTGTCGAGGGATTCGACTGCGAGGCGGAAACCAAGGAGGGAACGGGCGGGAACGACAATGCTGCCGATCGGCGCGGTCGCCGAGTCGTAGTTCGCCACGCCGCTGAGTTCGAGCTTCATCTGGTCCTTGAGCGAGGTGATCGACTCGGACGGACTGTGACCGCAACAGGAAACTCCCCAGCCCCCCGGGGGGCAAGCCGAGTCGGCCATCTCAGGACTTCTTGCGATACACATTCAGTCCGATCTTCTCGTCCCGGTCGGGGATAGACACGTTGCCCTCCGTGGAGGCGATGATGATCGTCTTTCCGGACGACGATGGCCCGAACTCCTTGGTCAGGTCCACCTTGATGGTGAGGATATTGCCCTCGACCTTCAGTTCCACGTTCTTCATACCGATTCTCCTGTCGAATGTCCACAGCCACTCCTGGTTGAGGCCCACCGATAACACACACTCACTTGGGCCCCTTAAGCCACTCTACCGCCTAGAACACGTACCCCCCGTTGCTCACTCCTTGTCGGCAGTTCGTTATGTAACCCACCAACCCGCATGGACGAGGTCGGCTCGATGTCGGTGTCTTCGTTTCGGCTTGTGTTCCGAGTTTCTCGTCTGCATGACTCCACAATGCGACCGGGAATCAGAAAACATATCCGCAAAGCCCGCTTCCCGCAACCGTCTTGCGACAGTCGAGGGCATTACTGCTCCGTTTCTCTGTCTTTGACCATCGCCTGAACCAGGAATGGATACTGTCCAAGCTGCATTCCAGCAGCGGTGCCTCCCTGGGGCTTCCAGCCACTGCGGATCATGTCGTTGACCTCCTTCGCCAGGTCGTCTGCCGCATTCTCCAGTGGCACGTTTCTGTCCGACGCTTTCACGACCAACTTGTACTGCATTGTTCATCTCCTGTCATTGCTGCAGACGGCTTGTGAAAGACTGGATCGTATCGACAATAGCGTGTTCCAGCCCTTGGGAAGCACCTGACCTTTCACCCGTTCCTTCATTCATGTACAGCTTCCGGTTCACCTCGATCATCAGCGACGACACTCGTGCGTCGCCGTCAGGG
>JBDREM010000121.1:0-7708 GCA_043819695.1 Planctomycetota bacterium | reverse complement strand
TCCGCACCTGGTTCGTCAGCGCGGGGTTGAGCTCTTGCGCCTGGAGCAGCAGCCAGCGCCAGCGCTCGCCGTCGCTCTTCGCCCCGTCCCAACCCTTCGGCGTGCTGTGGTACACGGGCGTGCCGTCGGGATTAACCGGCGCCCCCTTGCTCCCGCGGTAGTAGTAATAGCCGTAGCCCGGCTCGTAGTCGGGCAGCTTCGACAGGTCGCTCAGGTATTGCAGCCGCCACGCCTGGCTGGAGCCGCGATAGTTCATCAGGTAGTTGGCGAACGCGAGATGGAAGCTGGCGACCTCGTTCGCGTCCTTCTCGCCCTCCGCGGCCTTCATCGCCGCGGCCATGAGTTGCAGCGCGCGGACGCGGTCGCGCTCGTGCGCGTTGACGTATTCCCCGCCGCCGCGGTGCTGGCCGCGGTGGAACTCGCCCGCGACCATAAAGCCCCAGTGCTGGATGTTGATGTAGTTCTGAGCCGCCGCGTACAAGAGCCGCCAGTTCTTCGCGTGAACCTTGATGACCGCCTCGCGGAACGCGTCGATCTCGTTCATGCGGTTAAGCCGCTCCAGGCACGTCGTCGCCTGCGTCAGGTCGGAGCCGACCAGCTTCGGGTCGCTCTTCGGATCGAGCGCCAGCTTGCCATACGCCTCGTACGCCTCGCGCCAGTTACCGTCCTTCTGTGCCTTCTCAGCCTTCTGCCGCGCCGCCGTTTCCGTCGGCGAAGCCGAAATCGTCGCCGCGGCGACACCGGCGACGAGCAGCAACACCAGGATCTTCTTCCAGGTCATTTCATTTCCTCCTGTGAGCGCAATATGTCCGTATTACCGGTGCGTGTAAACGGCGCCTTACTACAGAATGTAGACGCGCGAGGATACCCCCATGTTCCCGAAAAGTGAAGAGCTTTTTTGTGCACAGCGGCCCGAACCGGCCCGCGGCCGCCCAGAAATCATCTCGCTTCTGTAAAACGCTGGTGCGCAAGCACTTGTGTCCCACCTCCGTGCCAGGCACGGAGGTCGGCACGGAGGTCGGCACGGAGGTCGCGGAGGTCGGCACGGAGGTCGATAGGACAGGGGTGACATGTTCGCTGTGGCGTTGAGGGGTGACATTTTCCCTGTGGCACGACATTCCCGCCCTATTTCTGTTGACTGAGCGGCGCGGGTGGTGTACGATTCGGGAGCTTTCCTTGGGAGCCCGGAATTGCGGAGTAGTGCCATGGGGGCTGGCGTTGGATGTGTGGTGACCGCCTCGGATGTGACGGCCGAGGCCGTCAAGGATTTGGTGTCGCGGCTGGGCGTGACGGCCCTCGCCGTGCACGGTGCGATGGACCTGCCGGGCCTGAAGGCGAAGGCCCCGGTCTCTCCGGCGGGCGGATGCCTCCCCGGGCTGCAGCTCGCGGGCGGCGATGCCGACCTGACGGCGGCGCTCGACGCGGCGCGGGGAGCGGGCGCCGACCCGTACGTCGTCCTCGCGAACCCGCTTGTCGGCGTCCCGCACTGGACCGACCTGGTGGCGAAGGACAGCCGCGGGCGATCCGCGACCGAGATCGACGCGGAGCATCCCAGCCTGTGTCCGAATAACGAAAAGCTCATCAAGTGGCTGGCCGCGGCCACGGCCGAAATCGTCAAGGCGTATCAGCCCGCGGGCGTGCTGCTCCACGATTTCTCGCCGGGCCCGCCCTGCAAGCTCGATGCGCTCTTCCTCTGCTGGTGCGCCGTCTGCGAGACCCGCATCACCGAACTCGGCTACGACGTCGACCGCATCCGCGTCGGCATCCTTGGCGCGCGGTCGAGGCTCGAGGAGGCGAAGCTCACCGCCGCCGTCTTCAGCGGCTGCGGAGCCGGGCAGTTCATCGAAGCGGTCGGATATGATACCGGCCTGCTCGACTGGCTCAACTTCCGGGCCGACTGCGTCAGCTCGCTCCTCTACGAGGTCCGGCAGGCGGCGGCCGGCGCCGACGGCGGCGTCTGCACGACCGTCGTGTCGAAGGCGCCGACCGTCTCGATGCTCGCGGGGCAGCGCCGCGCCGATCTCTTGCGCGACACGACACTGGCCGACGTGTATGCGCCGGTCGTCTGCGGGCCCGGCTCCGGCGTGCTTCAGACGATCGCCGGACACTCGGACGTGATTCGGTCCGCAGTGGCCGGGGCGGACGAGGCCGACGCGATGGCGCTCTCGGCGAAGCTCCACGGATACGCCGGCCTGCCGCTGCCGGCATCGGCCGACGAGGCCGTCAACTCGCCCAGCGCCGAACTCCTCATTGCCTCGGCACAGCACGAACTCGAACTGGCAATGGCGGGGGGCGGCGACGTGCCGCGATGGCCCGCCATCGACGTCGCCGGCCTGCCGGGCGACGTCGTCGGCGAGGCCGCCAAGCTCATCGCCGACAGCGGCGCCGACGGCATCTTCTACATAGGAGTTCCAAACTGATACGCGAAGCCATCGGCGAGCTCGCCGCGGGCCGCGACCTGTCGCGCGAGGCAGCCGCCGCCGCCATGCAGACGATTATGGACGGCGAGGCGACGCCGGCGCAGACCGCGGCGTTCATCACCGCGCTCGCCATCAAGGGCGAGACGATCGGCGAGATCACCGGCTGCGCCGAGGTGATGCGCGCGAAGGCGACGCGCGTCCGCGCCGAGGAGCCGCTTGTCGATACCTGCGGCACCGGCGGCGACAAGAGCGGGACGTTCAACATCTCGACCGCGTCGGCGATCGTGACCGCGGGCGCCGGCGTCCGCGTCGCCAAGCACGGGAACCGCGCAGCCTCGTCGCGCAGCGGCAGCGCCGACGTGCTCGCCGAGCTGGGCGTGAACCTCGACGCCGGCGTGCCGGCCGTCGAGCGCTGCATCGCCGAGGCGAACATCGGCTTCATGTTCGCGCCGAAGATGCACGCGGCGATGAAGCACGCAATGCCCGTGCGGCGCGAGATCGGCATTCGCACGGTCTTCAACATCCTCGGGCCGCTCACGAATCCAGCCGGCGCGCACAACCAGGTGCTGGGCGTTTTCAGCGCCGATATGGTCGAGGTGATGGCGAACGTGCTCAAGAACCTCGGCAGCGAGCGCGTCTACGTCGTGCACGGCGCCGACGGCCTCGACGAGATTACCACCTGTGACGACACGCTCGTGGCCGAGCTGCGCGGCGGCGAGGTCCGCACGTATCGCGTGAAGCCCGAGGATTTCGGAATGGCGCGGTGCCGGCGCGACGACCTGACCGTCGGCTCGGCCCGGGAGAGCGCCGAGGTCATCCATTCGGTTCTCCGCGGCGAGAGCGGCCCGGCACGAGACATCGTTCTCTTAAATGCCGGCGCCGCAATCGCCGCGGTCCACGTCGCCCGCGACATCGCGGCCGGCGTCGAGGCGGCCGAGGCATCGATAGATTCCGGCGCCGCCACCGAGGCCCTCGCCAAGCTCGTCGAAATCAGCAACGCATAACAGACAACCGAATCGCTCGGGGGCCGAAGAGTGACGAGAGCAGACGCAACCCCGGCGCGGCTCATCATTCACGCCGACGGCGGCTCGCGCGGCAACCCCGGGCCGGCCGGGTTCGGATACGTCATCTGCGACGCGCGGGGCAGGAAAATCGAGGGGCGCGGCGAATTCGTCGGTGAAACGACCGGCAATGTTGCCGAATATAAAGGAATGATCGCGGCCGCGAGACGGGTCGTCGAGCTCGGCGCCGACGCAGCCGAGTTCCGAATCGACAGCGAGCTCCTCGAACGCCAGGTCGCAGGGAAATATCGCGTGAAGGCGAAGCATCTCAAGCCGCTGTTCGCCGAGCTGGCCGCCGCTCTGCGGCAGATTCCAGAGTGGCGCGTGCGGCACGTGCGGCGCGAGCACAACACCGAGGCCGACCGGCTCGCGAACCGGGCAATGGACGCGCGCGGAGTCGTGACGTGATTCAGCTCGATTTGATCTCCGGGCCCAACGCCGGGGCCTCTTTCAAGGTTGACGAGCCGTCGTTCATCATCGGGCGCGGCCGCGCCAACCGCATCATACTGCTCGACGGCAAGGTGTCCGCCCGCCACGCCCAGATCGACCGCCGCGGCGATGCGTACCGGCTTCGCGATCTCAACAGCACCAACGGCACGTTCGTCAACGGTCGCGTAATCAATGAGGCGGCCCTGGCGCAAGGCGACGAGGTACGCGTCGGCCAGACGGTCCTGCAGGTGGCGGAGGTCTCGGCCGAAACGGTGTCGCGCCCGAGCAGCGTGAGCATCTCGGACGCCGGCCGCATGGGCCCGGCGCCCGTGCACGAGCGGGTGGAGAGGGGCGCGGCTCCGCCCGTCCTCGAGCAGCCGCCCGAGCAGAGCAGCATGCCGACGCTCATCGAGGCCTACCGCAACCTGCTCGCGATGTACAAGGTGTCGGGCATCATCCGCAACAACGCCGACGTCGACCGGCTGCTCCACGAAGTGCTCGACGAGATATTCCGCAACTTCCGAGCCGAGCGCGGCCTCATAATGCTCATCGACGACGAGACCGGCGAGCTCGTGCCCAGGGCGTTCCTCTCGCGGTCGGACGACCCGGGCGAAGCCGAGATGTCGATCTCGAGGACAATCGTCGACGAGGTGCTCGAGAAGCAGGAGGCGATCCTGACGAGCGACGCGACCCTCGACGAGCGGTTCAACCCCGCGGCGAGCATCGTGCAGCAGCACATCCGGTCGGCGATGTGCGTCCCCCTGAGCACGCGCGACCAGACGCTCGGGATCATCTACGTGGACTGCCGCAGCGACGCGGTCATTTTCAAGAAGGGCGACCTCGAACTGCTGACCGCCATCGGCAACGAGGCCGGGGTCGCCGTCGAGAACCGGATGCTGCACGAGGCGAACCTGAAGGCCGAGCGGCTCGCCGCCGTCGGCCAGACCGTCGCCGGCTTGTCACATTACATAAAGAATGTCTTGGGCTGCATGGAGGCCGGCGCGGAGATCGTCTCGCGCGGCCTCGGCGACGCCGACATCGACAGCGCGCGAAAGGGCTGGAGGATCGTCGGACGCAACGAGCGGAAGATCTCCGAGCTCGTCCTCGACATGCTCAACTACTCGGCCGAACGGGCGCCGCTTCGCAGCCCGTGCGACCTGAACAACGTGATCGAGGATCTCGCCGAGAGCCTGGGCCCGGTGGCCGACGCGGCCGGCACGCGCCTCACGCTCGAGCTCGACCGCGAGCTGCCGAAGGCGCTCGTCGATCCGACCGCAATGCATCGCTGCATGCTCAACCTGCTCACGAACGCGCTCGATGCCGTCGAGGGCCGCGATGACGCGCACATCACCGTGTCGACCGGCCGCGCGGGCGGCAAGGCCGTCATTCGCGTCTGCGACAACGGCGTCGGCATTCCCGAGGACGTGATGCCGAAAATCTTCGACGTGTTCGTGAGCACGAAGGGCGAGCGCGGCACCGGCCTCGGGCTCGCGGTCGTGAAGAAGATCATCAACGAGCACGCCGGAGAGATCACCGTCGAGTCCGAGCCGGGGCAGGGGGCCGAGTTCAAGCTCGTGCTCCCGATCAACCCCACCCAGGCGTGACGCAGTTTCGGGGGAGTCTCGGGCCACACGCCACTTGTGAGCCACGCCGGTCTTGCCGGCGACGTTGCATTTCGGCGGCGCCCGGCTATGATGGGTTGTACGCTCGGCGCACCGGGCGGCGGAGATGCGCGAATGAAGTTGTGCATGATCGGAACGCGCGGCCACAACGGCTACGTGCACGCCGGCCTTGAGAAGCTGCCGGACGTGCAGGTGGCCGGGGTCTCGGCGGGAACGCCCGGCGGCGACCCCGGCGGCCTGAAGGCGTGGTGCAACGCACACGGCCACCCGGGCGAGGTCTTCGACGACTGGCTCGCGATGCTCGATGCGGCTCAGCCCGACCTGTTGAGCGTCGCCGGGCCGTTCGAGCTGCACGCCGACATCTGCGTCGAAGCGTTCCGCCGCGGCATCCACGTCTTCTGCGAGAAGCCCGTCGCGACGACGCTGGCCGAGTTGGCCCGCGTCCGCGCCGCACACGAGGCCGCCGGCGTCCACTTCGCGGCGATGATGGGCCTCCGGTACGCGCCCGCGTTCTACACGGCGTGGCGGGCCGTGCAGGACGGCGCGGTCGGCACCGTGCGGCTGATCAGCACGCGGAAATCATACAAGCTCGGTGAGCGCTCCGCCTTCTTCCGAAGCCGGACCACGTACCCCGGCACGATCCCATGGGTCGGCAGCCACGCCATCGACTGGATTCACTGGTTCAGCGGTGAGGCGTTCGAGACGGTCCGCGCCGCGCACTCGACGCGCGACAACCGCGGCCACGGCGACCTCGAGGTCTCGGCCCTGTGCCACTTCACGATGACGAACGAGGTGTTCGCGTCGGCCAGTATCGACTACCTGCGGCCGCCGGGCGCCCCGACGCACGGCGACGACCGCGTCCGCGTTGCCGGCACGCAGGGCGTCGTCGAGGTCCGCGGCGGCGAGGTGTTCCTCGTCAGCGGCGAGACGGACGGCGAACGGCAGCTCGCCGCCGCGTGCGGCCGGCAGATCTTCTGCGACTTCGTGCGGCACGCGGCCGGCGAAGCGGAGGCGCTGATCGGCCCGGAAGAGACGTTCGCAGTCACCGAAGCATGCCTCCTGGCCCGGCAGTCGGCCGACGAAGGCAAGCCGATGGCATTTCCGCCGCGACAGCGGCAGCCTTGAAGGAAGAGACCGTGAGAGAAATCGAGATTGTAGTCGCCGGCATCGGCGGATATGGCGGAAGTTACCTGGCAGCCTTGCTCGCGGCTCCGGCCGACCAAGCCGTCCGGCTGGCCGGGGCGGTGGACCCGGCGCCGGAGCGCTGCGGGCAACTGGACGAGTTGAAGAAGCGGGGCGTTCCGATCTATGATGACCTCGCCGATTTCTACTCCGAGCGCGCGGCCGACCTCGCCGTGCTCGCCGTACCCATTCACCTGCACGCGCCCTGCTCGTGCCTCGCGCTCTCGCGCGGCTCCAGCGTCCTGTGCGAGAAGCCGTTGGCCGCGGTCGTCCAGGAGGCCCGGCGGATGGCTGAGGCCGAAGCGGCGTCGCCCGGGTTCGTCGCCGTCGGTTATCAGTGGTCGTTCTCCGACGCGATCCAATCGCTCAAGCGCGACGTGATGGCCGGCGCGTTCGGGCGGCCCGTGCGGCTGCGGACATGGCTCGCCTGGCCGAGGCCGAGATCGTACTACGGCCGCAGCGGCTGGGCGGGCGCGATCAGGTCGCCGGACGGCGCCTGGGTGCTCGACAGCCCGGCGAACAATGCGACGGCGCACTTCCTGCATAACATGTTCTATGTGCTCGGCCCGACGCGCGAGACGAGCGGCCGCCCCGCCGACGTGCAGGCGGAGCTTTACCGCGCCAACGAGATCGAGAACTACGACACCGCAGCGATCCGCTGCCACACCGCATGCGGCGCCGAAATCCTCTTCTATACGACGCATGCGGTCGCCGAGCGCGTCGGCCCGATCTTCTGTTTCGAGTTCGAGAAAGCCACGGTGTCGTATGGCTCGGACGGCGGCTCGTCGGTCGTGGCCGAGCTTCAGGACGGCACGCGCCGCGACTACGGCGATCCAAATGCCGGGGGGACGAATAAGCTCTGGCAGTCGGTGGCGGCAGCCCGAAGCGGCGAGCGCATCGCCTGCGGGATTGAGGCCGCCACCGCGCAGACGCTGTGCATCAACGGCGCGCAGGAGTCGGCCGAGATTGCCGCGTTCCCGAGAGACCTCGTCCG
>JBDREM010000120.1:0-17886 GCA_043819695.1 Planctomycetota bacterium | reverse complement strand
GGATCACAACTTCCCATTGAATGCGCGGGATTGGAGCGAAACGAAAAGGGCGTCCAGCTCGGTGAGGTGGGAGCGCATCCGTGCCTTCTGCCGCTCGATGGATTCGACGGCAGCGGCCAGGACCTTCTGCGCCGCCAGGCCGTCGGCCCCCGAGCCGTCGATGTCTTCCGGCTTCGCCCCGTCGCCCACCTGTTCGAGAAACGTGTGGATGCGGCAGACGAACGTGTCGGCGAAGTCGCGGCAGCCGCCGAAGACCGGATTAGTGTAGACGGTCTTCTCGAGGTCGCCCGCGGGGTAGAGCGTGAGTTCGCGCCACATGTCGTCGAGCACGAACCGCCCCTTGAGCCCGGCCACCTCGCACCGCTCCATCGGATGGCCGCGCTCGATGTCGTAGCTGCCTGTGAGCGATCCGACGACGCCGTTCTTGAATTTCATGTTGAACTGAGCCGTGCTCCAGATCGAGCGGCCGGGCGCCTTCGCCGCGAAGCACTGCACGGCCTCGACGTCGCCGCAGAAGTGTCGCATCACGTCGACCGTGTGCGGATGAAGCGCCTTGATGTGGAAATACGGCGAGCTTTCGTTCGGGTTCTTGATCCACATCGCCATGTTGACGAAGAGCAGGTGGCCGAGGCGGCCTTCGTCGAGCCATTTTTTGGCGAGCCGCGCGGCCGGCGTGAAGCGGTGGTTGAGGTTGACGCCGAAGCAGAGGCCCGCGTCTTTCGCCTTTGCGACCATCTCCTCGGCCGGCGGAATCTCGTTGCAGATCGGCTTCTCGCAGAGCACGTGGGCGCCGGCGTCGAGCGCCTGCATCGTCGGTTCGTAGTGGTCGCTGCCGTACTCGAAGCCGCCGGTCGCTACGCTCACGAGGTCGGGCGTGAGCGCGTCGAGCATTTTCTGCGCGTCGTAGAACGCCGGCACGCCGAGGCGCTCGGCGGCCGCGTCGGCGCGTTCTTCGACGATATCGCACACGCCGATCAGTTCCGACAGCTCGTCGGTCTGATAGATGTCCGCGTGCAGATTCCCGATCGGCCCCATCCCGATAACGCATGCGCGCAGCATGGCTCAACCTTTCTCGTAACCGTGTTCTCCCATCGCGGGGGCGAAGAAGTCGAAGTAGTGGGTGCCCGTGTCGGTCTTCCAGCGGCCGACGGGCTCGGTGCTCACGGGGATCTTCGCAAGCTCGATGCCGAGGAATTCTTCGAGCCGGGCGAGGGTCTCGTCCTGCTTGAGCACGAAGTCCTCGAAGCGAACCTTGATCCAGTGCTCCGGCCTGGGCGTGGCATGCATGAGGTCGTCCTGGTACTTCCACGAGATCGCGCGGCGGCGGCGGACGTCATCGGTCCTGGGGTACTCGATGTCGAAATCGGCGAGGTCGTCGGTGCAGTGTGGGCCGATGATGCTGTCGCGCGGGTCGCGCACCCAGTAGATGTATTTGATGTCGGGGAACATCCGCTGAATCCACGGATAGGCGAGGGTGGTCTCGGGGATCTTCCAGCCCTTGTGTTCGGCGTCGCTCGAGAGGACGCTTTCGAGGTAGCTGTTGATGAGGCGGATGAACTCCGGGTCGAGATCGCCCTCGAACAGTCCGCTGAAATCCCATTCGAGCTCGCCGAGCCACTTGACGTGCTTGGCGAGCACGCGGCACGCGGCGTACATGTCGTCCGGTGGGATGAGGTCGCCGGAGCCGTTGAGCTGTGCGCCCATGTAGACGCCGCTCTCGGAGAGTGTGTGCGACATCGCGCGGGTGCCGCCGTGTCCGCGGCCGATCACGGTGATCATCGTCATTGGCGCGTCTCGCTGCGTTCTCCGCGGCTGGCTATTTCTTCGGCCCCTTCGCCTGGAGCCGCCTGGCGGCGCCGACGTCGCCGATGTGCATCGTGTCGTACGCCTCTTGCGACGTCTTGTACGGCGTGTCGCGGTTCCAGTTGAGGTTGGTGTAAATCGGGGCCCTCCGGCCGACTTCCTTCTCGCGCTTGGCGATCCACGCGAGCATTCGGGCTTCGAGCATCTCGACGATCTTCTTCTCCTTGTTCGCGAGGTTGCGGTTCTCTTCGGGGTCGTCGATGAGGTTGTAAAGCTCGACCTCGGGCTTGAAGTGGAAGTCGGGCTCGAGTGCGTGTATGAGCTTCCATTCGGGTGTGCGCCAGCCGTGCTTGCGCATCCAGGTGCATTCGGTGATGTAAAACTCGGTCGCCGGCTTCCGCCGCTTGCCCTTCATCTCGGGGAAGAGGCTCTGGCCGTCGAACTTGATCTTCCGCCTGACGCCGAGGATGTCGAGGACGGTGGGCATGACATCCTGGAGCAGGCAGTTGCCGCTCAGGCGCTGCCCGGCGGGGACCTTGCCGGGTAAGCGGAAGACGAGCGGGACCATCAGGGTCGGCTCGTAAATTCCGTGGTGGTCGAAGTAGCAGTCGTGGTCGTAGAGCGTCTCGCCGTGGTCGCTGTCGAGGACGACAAGCGTGTTGTCATCGAGCCCGAGCGCGTTGATCTGGGCGAAGATGTTCTGGATGCACGCGTCCATGTAACCGATGGCGCCGTCGTACTGCGCGATCACGTAGTCCTTGTCGGTCAGGCCGGGCGGCATCCACGAGGCGAGGAAGTCGCAGAACGGCTTGAACGTGAAGACGGGATCCATCGACTTGTTCTTCGGGTCGAATTCGTTGCCGCCGTAGAACATTCGCTCGAACGGTCCGGGCGGGCGGTATGGCGCGTGGGGGTCCATATGGCGCAGGAAGAGGAAGAAGGGCTTCTTCGATTTTGCGAGGCGGCGCAGCTCGGGCAGCGCGGCCGCGTTGAGGTTCTCGGCCTTGTGAGCGCGGCCGTCATCGGCGTTGCCCCATCCCTCGAAGTTGATGTAGTTCTTGAAGCCGCGGCCGGCGGCGTTGCCCTCGAAGCCGACGCACGTGGTCTCGTAGCCTTCGTTCTTGAGGACCTCGGCCAGGGTCGGCACGCCCTTCGCCAGCGGGCCGTGATGGCTCAGGGCGACGCAGTCGGTGCCGAAGCAGTCGCGGCCGGTCAGCATGCCGCCGTAGCCGGACGTGGTCGGGACGTGCGGGCTGAAGCAGCTCTCGAAGACGGTGCCGCCCTCCGCCCAGTTGCTGATGTGCGGCGAGGTCAGGTGATGATAGCCGTAGAGGCTCATGTGATCGCGCCGCAGGCTGTCGACTCCGATGAAGACGAGGTTCGGTTTGCGCTCAGGCATGTCTGCTCCTTTTTTCGAACTAGGACAAATAGGACGAATAGGTCGTATAGGTCTTATAGGGCCTATCGTCCTCCCAGCGCCTTCAGGCAGGCATTCAGATAGCCGTATGTTTCAGCGGCGATGATGGCTTTTCGCGAGAGCTCGTAGTCGCCGGCGCCGATGCATTCGAGGCAGACGGGGCCGTCGTAGCCGCCGTCGACCATCGCCTTGCAGTATCCCGTGAGGTCGATGTCGCCGCGGCCGCAAGCCTGGTTGCACGGCTCGCCCGGGCTTGGGCCGCGCCCCTTGCAGTCGCGGATGTGAATGTGCCGGACGCGGCTGAGCACCGCCGCCAGCGCCTTGGCGGGGTCCTCGCCCGCGCGATAGACGTGGCTCGGGTCCATGTCGATGCCGAACGCGGGCGACTTGATCTTCTCCATCGCGCGGAGCGTCGTCGGCGTGTTGTAGATGCAGGCGCCGACGTGCGCCTTCACGCACATCGTGACGCCGTACGCCTCGGCTTTCTGCGCCCGCGCCGCGAGGATGTCGGTCTGGCGCTCGAAGTCCTCCTCGTTGTCGGCCTGGCCGCCGGGGCCGACGTTGATGACCGGAATGCCGATCGCCTGGCCGGCCTCGAACGCCTTCGTCAGGCGCTCCTCGTCGAGCGTCGCCGCCTCCATCGAGAGAAGTTCGAGGTCGTAGTCCTCCGACAGCTTCTTGATGGTGTCGGCCTGCTTCTGCCACTCGTCGAGGATCAGGTGCTCGCCCATGCCCTGGAGCGCGGACAACTCGACGCCGTCGAACCCGGCCCATGCGATGTGCTTCATCGCGACCTCGAGCGCCTCGAGCCCGTCGCCGCCGAACAATACCGTGTTCACACCGAGTTTCACTTGGTGCGTCCTTTCTCCAGTCCTTCCTGATCCTCGGGCCCGCTGTTCAGGGGCGGGAGCGGATTCGGCCGGATCATGATGCCGCCCTGCTCGTAGGACTCCATCGCCGCCCACGTATACTCGAGCGCGGCCAGGGCGTCCCGGCCGGATGCCCGCAGCCGGTCTCGCGGCACCCCCTGCGACACGTCCTCGAGGAACGCGTGGATCCTGCGGGGGAATGTCTTTCCGAAATCGGTGATGCCCGATTCCTCCGTGACCGGCCCCGGGGCCGAGCCCAAGCCGAGCTTACCGGGGTCGGCCGCCCCCTCCGCCCCCGGCGTCGGGAAGAAGGTGACCTTCTCGATGCAGTTCTCGATGCAGAAGGTGCCCCGCGTACCGCCGACCTCGATGCTCCACCAGCCACCCAGCCCGAACGTCGCGTCGCCGCGCTGGCTCAGGAGATATCCGATGCATCCGTTCTCGAACTGCATGTGAATGCCGTTCACCGACAGCATGACGTCGCCCGCGCTCCGCCGGAAACCCGGACGTCCCAGAAAGGCTTGCACGTGCGTGACGTCGCCGCAGAAATAGCGCATCACGCTGAACGGATGGGAAAGGAAGGCCTTCACATGGAAGTACGGGAATCCCTCGGCGCGGAACCCCCTCGTCGGGCGGTAGGTCCGCTCGCCGCCCGCGAAGCCCATCTTGTGGAGACAGAAGAGCAGTTCGCCGATCTCACCGGCGTCCATGTATTCCCGCGCCTTCTCGGCGGGCGGGGTGAAGTAGTGATTCAGATTGCAGCCCAGATAGACGCGCTCGACATCGGCCTTGGCGACCATTGCCCGCGCCTCGTCGATGTCGTTCGAGATCGGCTTCTCCACGAGCACGTGCTTGCCCGCGTCGAGCGCCTCCATCGTCGGCTCGTAGTGCCAGCTTCCGTTTTCGTACCCGCCGGTGCTGACGTCGACGATATCCAGCTCCTCGGCGTCCAGCAGGTCCTGCACGCTGTAATACGCCTTGACGCCGAGCCGCTCCGCGGCGGCGTCGGCGCGCCCGCGCACGACATCACACACCGCGACGAGTTCCGCCAATTCGTCCCTGGCATGGCAATCGGCGTGCGTGTTGCCGATGCCGCCCATCCCCACGACGCCGATTCTGAGAGTCATTCGCCAGCCTCCGAAAAAAGTCAGGCGGGCCGACAGCCGCCCGCCATCCCGGACCGGCGTATCCTTATCAGACGCCCTATCCGTTGTCAAGTTCCGCCCTCGGCTTCCCCGTCGTTCCCCGGCGGCATGAGAAAAACTGGAAAACGAACAAGTGCGCTGCTACACTGTTGCCATGCGAAACGGGAACGGTATGGTCGTGTTTGCTGTGCTCGCCGCCGGGCTGCTGCTGGCGTCGCCTGGTGCGCTCGGCGCCGATGCCGCCGCGCCCAAGCCCGAGCCCATCGAGGCCATCAGCCGGCCGAGCGCCGACGTCACGCTTTCCTACGTTCGGCCCGGCAAGATCGGCGGCGTGCTCGTCGAGAAGAGCCAGGTGGTGAAGGCCGGCACCGAGTTGGTCAAGCAGGACGACAGCGCGGAGCTCGTCCGCCTCAGGCTGCTCGAGGCCCAGTCGCTCGACGACACGCGGATCAAGGCGGCCGAGGCGCAGCAGAAGCAGAAGAAGGTCGAGCTCGAGCGGCTCAAGAAAGCCGAACGGCCTCCGCTCGAGATCGACCGCGCCGAGCTCGACGTCACCATCGCCGGGCTTTCCCTGGACCTGGTGAAGCTCGAACACGATCAGGACAAGCTCCGGTACGACGAGGCGAAGTTCGAGTGGCAGCGGATGACGCTCAAGAGCCCCATCGCCGGAGTGGTCGAAGAAATCTTCGTCGAGGAGGGCGAGGCCGTCGACAAGCTCCAGCCGGTCATCCGCGTCGTCAAGATCAATCCGCTGTGGATCGACGTCCCGGTGCCGCTGAAGCAGGCGAAGGCCCTTGAGATGGGGCAGGCGGCGGCCGTGAAGTTCGAGGACGACGACGCGGCCGCGGCCGGCAAGATCAACCACATCGCGTCCGAGGCCGATGCCGCAAGCAACACGCTCACGATTCGCATTGAAGTGCCGAACCCGGCCGGCCGGCCGGCCGGCGAGCACGTCACGGTTACCTTTCCACCACCGAAGAAAACGAGGGAAGAATGATGTCAGACGACGGCAACGGGAACACGCCCGCCGACAAGCCAATCGAAGAGCAAGCGCGCGAGCAGACGGGGCAGCGGCAGGTCCGCCTTCGCATCGATGAGCAGAAGATGCAGTCCTGCTACGCGAACGCCTTCCGCACGAACGGCACGGCCGAGGAGGTGATGCTCGACTTCGGCCTCAACCTCGCCGAGCCGGCGCCCGGTCAGGCCGACCAGCCGCAGATCGTGTTTCGGCTCAATCAGCGCGTCATCATGAACTACTACTCCGCCAAGCGGCTGGCCATCGCCCTCAGCCAGGCGGTCCGCCGCCACGAAGATCAGTTCGGCGAGATCGAGCTCGACGTGAACAAGCGCCGCAAGCCGGGCGCATGAGTCGCCCTTTCGCAGGACAATCTCTGATGAGCGAGCACTTGGGCATCGCGCCATTTGCACCGGGAAACACCAACCGGACGGCGGCCGATATGCTCGACGCGCTGACCGGCTTCGACGGGCCGCCGGACCAATTCCTGGCCGGCCTGCTCCAACTGCAATGCCGCGTCGGCGGGGCCGAGGCAGCCGCGATACTCCGGCCCGGCACCGAGGGGAACGTCGACGTGCTCGCGCTGTTCCCGGCGCCGGCCCAGGGAGCGCCCGCGCCGCAATGGCTCGCGGCCGCGATCGAATCCGTGCCTGCGGCCGCCGCCTCGGCGCAGACGACCGTCCGGCCGCTGCACGCGCCCGACGACCTCTACGGCGGGCCGCCCAAGCGGCACCTCATCATGACGCCGCTTCGGACCGCCGGCCCGCCGGCGCTCGCCGCGTTCGCCGTACCGGTACAAGGCCCCGCCGCCCTCGCCGCCCGCCGCGACCAGCTCGAGGTCACCGCCGGGCTCGTGAGCCTCTACGAGATGCGCCAGGCGCTCCGCGGCCGCCAGGGCGATTTCGAGCGGCTCCGAGCCGCGCTCGACATCCTCCCCGCGGTCAACGAGCACGACCGCTTCGTTGCCGCGGCGATGGCCCTCTGCAACGAGGCCGCCGCCCGCTGGCGCTGCGAGCGCGTCGGCCTCGGCTTCCTCAAGGGCCGCTACGTCCAGCTCAAGGCGATGAGCCACACCGAAAAGTTCAGCCGCAAGATGAAGCTCGTGCAGGACATCGAGGCGGCGATGGAGGAGTGCCTGGACCAGGACCTCGAGGTCGCCTATCCGGTTGACCCCGAAGCCGTCGCCATCACGCGCGCCGCGGCCGAGCTCTCGAAACGGCACGGGCCGTCCGCGATCGTCAGCCTGCCGCTGCGGAAGGGCGGCAAGGTCGCCGCCGTCCTGACGCTCGAGCGCCCTGCGGACGAGCCGTTCGCCGCCGACGAAATCGAGTCGATGCGTCTGACGTGCGACCTCGTTACCGCGCGTCTGGCGAATCTGTTCGAGCACGACAAGTGGATCGGCGCTCGCGCGGCCGGCAGCGCCCGGCGCGCGCTCGCGGCCGCCGTCGGCCCGAAGCACACGTGGAAGAAGCTCATCGCCGCGCTCGTCTTCGCAGGCATCATGTTCCTCATCTTCGCGAAGGGTGATCACGTCGTCGAGGCGCCGTTCGTGTTCCAGGCGACGCAGCGGCAGATAGTGACCGCGCCGTTCGACGGCTACATCAGGGCGGTGTTCGTCGAGCGGCCCGACAGCGTCATTGGCACGGAAGAGGCCAAGCGGAACGCCGGGCTCGAGGCCACCGTCCTGGCCACGCTCCAGACGTCGGAGCTGGAGTACAAGCTGGCGGCCGCCGAGGCGGACAAGAACATGTACGACACACAGGCCCAGGCGGCGATGGACAGCGACAAGCGGGCCGAGGCGCAGATCGCTCGGGCACAGGCCAGGAGGGCCGCCGCGGAGATCGCGTTGCTCAAGCACCACCGCGACCGGGCGGTCGTCAAGTCGTCCATCAGCGGCAAAGTGGTCGCCGGCGAGCTGAAGGACCAGATCGGGGCAGCGGTCAAGACCGGTGACGTGCTCTTCGAGGTCGCGCCGATCGAGTTCCTTCGCGCCGAGCTCGACGTTTCCGAAGCCTTGATCTCCGACGTGAAGTTGGGCCAGGCCGGCGAACTCACCACCGAGGGCCACGCCGCCCAGCACTTCGAATTCGAGATCGAACGAATCAACCCCGTCGCCGAGGTCGTCGACCAGCGGAACGTCTTCAAGGTCCGCGCGCGCCTGCCCAAGACCGCGCCGTGGATGATGCCGAAGCTGAAGGGCATTGCGAAAGTTCACATCGACCGCCGGCGCTACGCGTGGATATGGACCTACCGTCTTGTCAACTGGCTGAGAATGAAGCTGTGGATTTAGGGCAGAAGCACAATGACGAATGACGAAGACCGAATGTCGAATCAATGAGCAATGGCCAAATGACGAAGGTGACCACATATACCGGGCAAGCGCGACACAAGGACCGCCAATTCGTCATTGCTTTTTCGTCATTGCTTCGCCATTCGTCATTCGGACTTCGTCATTCCCCCCAAGGGGGTTCCCGTGCCGGTTGACCGCCCGACTTTCAGCGAATCGTGGTACCGCGTCGCCGAGTTGCGGCCGCGCCTGCGCTCGACCGTGCAGGTTCACCGGCAGCACTACCGCGGCCGCATGTGGCACGTCATCCAGGACCCCGCCAGCAACCAGTTCTTCCGGCTGAGCGATCCCGCGTACTACTTCGTTGCGCTGCTCGACGGCCGCCGGACCGTCGCCGACGCGTGGCGAATCGCCAACGATCAACTGGGCGACAGCTCGCCCACGCAGGGCGAGGCCATTCAACTCCTCGGACAGCTCTACACGACGAACCTCCTCGGCGCCGAGCTGCCGCCCGACGCCACCGGCCTTTTCCGCCGGTATCACAAGCGCGTCGGCCGCGAGGTCCGCGGATACCTCATGAACCTCCTCTTCATCCGCATCCCGCTGTTCGACCCCGACCACTTCCTCGACCGGTGGCTCGGAATCTTCGGCCGCGTCTTCAGCGTCGGCGGCTTCATCCTCTGGCTCGCGCTCCTGGCCGCCGGGTTATACTCGGTCGCCGGCCGCGGCGCAGAACTCGCCGACCGCGCGAGAGGAATCCTCGACATCGAGAACCTCCCGCTCCTGTACGTGAGCCTCATCGTCATCAAGGTCTTCCACGAATTCGGCCACTGCTTCGCGTGCAAGAAATTCGGCAAGCAGTCGGGCACGGGCGGCGAGGTGCACGTGCTCGGCGTGATGTTCCTCATCTTCACGCCGCTGCCCTATATGGACGCGTCGAGCGCGTGGGCGCTGCGCCCCAAGCGGCACCGCGTGATCATCGGCGCCGCCGGGATGATGGTCGAGCTCGCCGTCGCCGCCGTCGCCGCCATCATCTGGTCGCAGACCGCGAAGACGTCGGCCGTCCACGCCGTCACGTACAACATGATGTTCATAGCGAGCGTGTCGTCGCTGCTCTTCAACGGCAACCCGCTGCTCCGGTTCGACGGCTACTACATCCTGTCCGACCTGCTCGAGATGCCCAACCTGCATCAGCGGTCGCGCGGCTACATCTACTATCTCATTCGCAAATACGTGTGGGGCGTTCGCCGCGTGCGCACCACAGCCCACACGAGCGGCGAGCGCTGGTGGCTGGCGATCTTCGCGGTCGCGTCGACGGCGTACCGGATCATCATCTGCATCGGCATCATCCTGTTCATCGCGAGCAAGCTGTTCTTCGTCGGCGTGATCCTCGCCGTGATGGCCGTCGCGACGTGGGTCTGCGTGCCGCTCGGCAAGTTCGCGCGCTACCTGGCGACGCACGGCGAGCTCGACCGCGTCCGCCGGCGGGCGGTGATCTCGACGCTCGCCTTTCTGGCCGCCGTCATCGCCGGCGTCGGCTTCGTCCCCGCGCCCGACCGCTACCGGATCGACGGCATCGCCTGGCCCGCCCAATGGGCGTCGGTGCACGCGGGGACCGACGGCTTCGTTCGCAGCGTACTGAGGCCGTCGGGCGAGAAGGTCGCCAAGGGCGACCCGCTCCTGCGCGCCGAGAACCCGGCCCTCACGTCGAGGCGGAAACAGTTGCAGGCCGAGCTCGACGAGATGAAGGCACGGAAGCGCCTTGCGCAGACGCAGGACGTCGCGGCCGCGCAGGCCATCATTCGGCAGATCAAGGCGCTGAACGAACAGATCGCGTGGGTGGACGAAGAGCTTCGCTCGCTGACGTTGCGGGCGCCGGCGGCGGGCACTTGGATCGCGCCCGAGATCGAGCGATCGAGGAACGCGTTCGTGCGCCGCGGCGAGCGCGTCGGCCTCGTCGCCAGCGTCGACGAATTGATCGTCCGCGCGATGGCGGGCCAGGAGGTCGCGGCCGAGCTGCATGAGGAGATCGACATCGAGAAGCGCGACGAGACCCGCCGCGTCGAGCTGCGCGTCAAGGGCCGGCCCGATCCCATGTTGACCGGCCGCGTCGTAAGGATCATGCCCTCGGGCCAGAAGGAGCTGCCTTCGCCCGCGCTCGGCCACCTCGCCGGCGGCAGCATCCAGACCGAGACCGGCGACCGCGGCGGCACGAAGGCGCTCGAACCGTTCTTCGAGGTACGCATCGAGCCCGACAGCAGCCTCGGTCTGCTCAGCCGCCAGCGGGTCGTCGTCCGCGTCGAGATGCCCGCCAAGCCGCTCGCCGTCCAGTGGTGGCGCGCGATTCTCAGGCTCTTCCAGCGGAGGTTCGGCATCTGACGTGCCCGCCGTCCCGAGCAAAACCTGGCGAATGCTGGCCGAGCCGCCGGCCCACGAGGAACTACCGAAGGGGCTCGACGCCGCGTGGGACGCCGCGGCCGGCATCGCAGGCAGGCTCGTCCCGCGCCGGGGGCGCTTCCTGGACCGCGCCGCCGAGGTCGTTGCGCTCGAGAAGGAGTTCGGCAGCCGGAGCGACGCGAAGCTGCGCGAGGCCGCCGCCGACCCCGCGACATTTTCCGGCGCGGCCGCGAGACCCCGGACGACATGAACCGCGCGTTCGCGCTCGTGCGCGAGGTCGCGGCCCGGCAGGTCGGCGACAAGCCGTTCCCCGTGCAGATCGCCGGCGCGTTCGCCATCGACGCCGGCTGCGCCGTCGAGATGGCGACGGGCGAGGGCAAGACGCTCACGGCAACAATGCCCGCGACCGTCGCCGGATGGCGCGACCGAGGCTGCCACATCATCACCGTCAACGATTACCTCGCCAAGCGCGACGCCGAATGGATGGGCAAGATCTACCGCTGCTGCGGGCTGACCGTCGCATACATCGAGCAGGAGACGCCGCCGGCCGCGCGCCGCGAGGCGTACCAGGCCGACATCACATACTGCACGAACAAGGAGGTCACGGCCGACTTCCTCCGCGACCGGCTCGCGCTCGGCCGTGTTCGCAATCTCCCGTCGGCGCTCGTCGCGAGGATGGCCGAGGGCCGCGGCCGCGGGACCGACCGCCTGGTTCAGCGCGGCCTCGAATACGCGATCGTCGACGAGGCCGACTCGGTCCTCATCGACGAGGCGGTGACGCCGCTGATCATCTCGGGCGACGCGCCCAACGCGGAGCAGGTCGAGGCGTTCCAGCACGCGGCCGAGTTCGCCGCGGAACTCGAGCCTCGGCGGGACTACCGCGTGAACGTGCGGCACCGCGAGATCGACCTCACGTCGCAGGGGAAGGAACGCGTCGCCGAGCTGGCCGAGCCGCTCGGCGGCGTCTGGCACGGCGCGCGGCGCCGCGAAGAGCTCGTCGTCCAGGCGCTCACCAGCCGCGAGTTCTATCTCCGCGACAAGCAGTACATCGTCGACGAGGGCAAGGTCGTCATCGTCGACGAATTCACCGGCCGGCTCATGCCCGACCGCACGTGGCGCGACGGCCTGCATCAGGCGATCGAGGCGAAGGAGACGCTCGAGGTCAACCCGCCGAAGGACACGTATGCGCGCGTCAGCTTCCAGCGGTTCTTCAGGATGTACCGCAAGCTCGCCGGGATGACGGGCACGGCCCGCGAGGCGTGGCGCGAGTTCTGGCAGATATACCACCTGCCCGTCGTCGTGATCCCGACGAACCGCCCGTGCATCCGCGCGGTGCTTCCCGACCGCGTGTTCGCGACGGAGGACGCGAAGTGGGGGGCGATCGTGGGCGACATCAAGAGCCTTCACGCGAAGGGCCAGCCGGTTCTCGTCGGGACGCGGAGCGTCCGAGCGAGCGAGCATCTGAGCGGCCTGCTCGCCGCGGAGGAACTGGAGCACAACGTGCTCAACGCGGTCCGCCACGCCGAGGAGGCGCGAATCGTCGCCGAGGCCGGCCAGCCGGGGAAGATAACGGTCGCGACGAACATGGCCGGCCGCGGCACGAACATCCGGCTCGGCCGCGGCGTCGTCGACGCCGGCGGCCTGCACGTGATTGCGACCGAGCGGCATGAAGCCGGGCGGATCGACCGGCAGCTCTTCGGCCGGTCGGCGCGGCAGGGCGAGCCGGGCAGCGCGCAGGCAATCGTGTGCCATGAGGACGAGCTGCTCCGGCGGCACGCGACGTACCTCTCGGGCATGCTCCGCCGCCGCTACGGCGGGGCCGGGGGCGAGATCTCGTCGGCGGTCACCCGCGGCCCGTTCAACCTGGCGCAGCGCCGGGCCGAGCGGCTCGCACTGCGGCAGCGGAAGTCCGTCCTCCGCACCGACGACTGGCTCGACGAGTACCTCGGCTTCGCCGGAAGCGAGCGGTGACGGGCCGCCGCGCGAGCCGGTTGTCAAGCTCGCCTGCCGCAGCTATAATCCTCTCGAACGCGCGGTACCCCATGACAAGGGAGGCGGAAACGGCGCGCCAGATGGCGAAGTTTCGATGGAGCAGCACGGACGAACTCAGGGCGCTCGCGGAGAGCCTGTCGCTGTCGGTCCCGGTCAGCGAGGACGTGTCGATCCTGGCGGAGCCCGTGCGCGTGGGCGGCGTGCTCGTGCCGAATTCGCTCGCGATCCATCCGATGGAGGGCTGCGACGGCGGCTCGGACGGGCGGCCCGGGGAGTTGACGATCCGGCGGTACGACCGGTTCGCGGCCGGCGGCGCCGGGCTGCTGTGGGTCGAGGCCATCGCCGTCGTGCCCGAGGGCCGGGCGAACCCGAGGCAGTTGTGGCTCCACGATAAGAGCAAGGCCGCCTTCGCCGCGCTGACCGGGCGGATTCTGAAAGTCGCTTCGCAAGAGCAGAGCGGGGAGCACAGGCCGATGCTGGTCGCACAGTTGACGCACTCGGGCCGATACGCGCGGCCCGGACGCGAGCGGCATCCCATCATCGCACAGCACGATCCCCGCCGCGACGAGCACATGAAGCTGCCCGCCGACTGGCCGGTCGTGACGGACGAGCACCTCGACGAGCTTCAGGACAGGTACGTCGACGCGGCGCGGCTGGCGTTCGGCGCCGGCTTCGACGCGGTCGACATCAAGGCGTGCCACGGGTACCTCGTGAGCGAACTGCTCTGCGCCCATCACCGCGCGGGCAGGTACGGCGGCTCGTTCGAGAACCGCACGCGGTTCCTGCTCGAGGTGATCGGCCGCATCCACGCCGAGCTCGGCGATGATAAGATGGTCGTGACGCGCCTCGGCGTCTTCGACGCGGTGCCTCATCCTTACGGCTGGGGCGTGGACGGCGACGACTGTACGCAGCCCGACCTGGCCGAGCCGAAGCGGCTCGTGAAGCTGCTGGCCGGGCGCGGCGTGCCGATGATCAACGTCTCGCTCGCCAGCCCGTACGACAACCCACACGTCGGGCGACCGTTCAACAAGAACACGATCGGCGCGTGTGAATCGCCGGAGCATCCGCTCGTTGGCGTGTGCCGGGCGATGGGCCTCGCCGGCTCGATCCAGAAGGAATTCCCCGGCCTCGCCATCGTCGGCACGGGATACAGTTGGCTCGGAACGCTGTTCCCGAACGTCGCGGCTGCGGTCAAGGCGGACGGGCTCGCCACCCTGATCGGCGTCGGGCGGATGGCGTTCGCATATCCCGACTTCGCCGCCGACATAATGGCGAAGGGCTTCCTCGACCCGGGCAAGGTGTGCATCGCGTGCAGCGCGTGCACGCAGATCATGCGTGACGGCGGCCGCACCGGCTGCGTCGTCCGCGACAAGGAGGTTTACGGCCCGATCTACAAGGCGGGCCGTGCGAGAAGCAAGGAGACGTGACAATGGCGGACAGACCTGCGGCCATCGTCACCGGCGGGAGCCGGGGGATCGGCAAGGCGATCGCGCTCGAACTTGCCCGGCTGGGCTACGATGTCGTCGTCAACCACTTTGACTTTGCCGACGGCCGGCCGGACGAATCGAACGCGCTGGCGACGAAGGCCGAGATCGAGGCGCTCGGCGCGGAGTGCGCCGTTCTGCGCGGCGACGTGAGCAGCGCCGAGGACCGCGCCGCGCTCGTCGGCCTCGCCCGGAGCACGTTCGGCCGCTGCGACATGCTCGTCAATAACGCGGGCGTCGCGCCGCTCGAGCGCATCGAGATTCTCGAAGCGGCCGAGGAGAGCTTCGACCGCGTGCTGAGCATCAACCTCAAAGGTCCCTACTTCCTGACGCAGGCCGTCGCGAACTGGATGATCGAGCAGCGGACGCAGGACGCCGGCCGCGCCTGCCGGATCGTCAACACCGGCTCGATCTCGGCGTACACCAGCTCGGCGGCGCGCGGCGAGTATTGCGTGAGCAAGGCGGGCGTCGGCATGATGACCGCGCTGTACGCGGACGCGCTCGCCGAGCACGGGATCGGCGTGTTCGAGGTCCGGCCCGGCATCATCGAGACCGACATGACCGCGGCGGTGAAGGAGAAGTACGACAAGCTGATCGGCGAGGGTCTCACGCCGATCAGACGATGGGGGCAACCGGAAGACGTCGCGAAGGCCGTCGGCGCGATCGCCGAAGGCCGGCTCGACTTCTCGACCGGGCAGGTCATCAACGTCGACGGCGGCTTTCACTTACGAAGACTGTGAGGAGCGGAGAACAAATGACGGACACCATCACCACGCTGCTGCGGGACGGTTTCATTCTCGTGTTCAACCAGGACCGGCTCGACATCGTCCGGACGGCCGAGGCGCTGATGCAGGCCGGCATCGGCAATATGGAAGTGACGTGCCGGATTTCACAGCCGCTCGAGAAGCTGGCGCGGCTGCGGCAGGAACTGCCGGGTTTCGTGACCGGCGCGGCGAGCCTCATCGACCGGCCGAGGATACTGGCGACGTACAACAAGCGGCACGCGTCGGACCCGCTGCCGAGCGTCGGGCAGGCTGTCGACGCCGGCGCGCAGTACATCGTCTCGGCGGCGACCTTCCGCCCCGCCACGTACAGGCGGTACGCGGGCAAGCTGCCCATCATCCCCGGCTGCGGGACGGTGGGCGAGATCGTGTCGCAGTATTCGCTCGGCGCGAACCTCGTGAAGATCTTCCCGGCCGAGCAGCTCGGCGGGCCGGCGTTCGTGAAGGCCGTCGATCCGGCGATCCACAAGACGATCAGCCTCGTGCCGACCGGCGGGACGAACCCGGCGAACATTCCCGACTACATCGCCGCCGGCGTGCTCGTGCTGGGCGGGTCGTTCAGTTGCATCGACAAGGCGGTGTTTGCCGAGATCGTCGAGAGGCAAGACTACGCGCGGCTCGCGGCGGAGCTGACTGCGGTCAAGCGGCTCATCGACGAGCGGCGGGCGGAGCGGTGGCCGTCGCTCGATTTTGCGGCGGCGCCGGTCGAGCAGATCGCCGAGGCGACGGGCCGCGACTTCAATCTCAGCCGCGAGGGATAGGGCGAACGATGGAAACGAGGACAGCCGGAAGCCGGCCGATGACGCTTCACGAGCACAACACGGTGATCGTCGGCGCGGGCGCCGCGGGCGTCAACTGCGCCGTGCACCTGTACGAGTTCATGTCGCGGAAGGGCGTTCGCGACCCCGAGAAGCGCATTGTCATCGTTACGGGCGGCCTGCGGCTGGGCGCGTCGCGGATGAGCGGGTCCGACAAGCAGACGTATTACAAGATGGGCACGAGCCCCGACGTGGCGGACAGCGCGGAGGAGTTCGCGAAGAGCCTGACGGCCGCGGGCTGCGCTCACGGCGACCACGCGCTGATCGAAGGCATCGGCTCGCTGCGCGAGTTCTATCACCTCGTGCAGGCCGGCGTGCCGTTCCCGCACGATCCCGCCGGCAGCTACGTCGGCTACAAGACCGACCACGATCCGTATCAGCGGGCCACGTCGGCCGGGCCGAAGACGAGCAAGTTCATGAGCGAGTGTCTTCAGAGCCAAGCCGAGGCGTACGGGATCGAGATTCACGATCATCGGGAGATCGCCGAGCTGCTCGTGTTCGGCGAGGGCGGCGGGCGGCGGATCGTCGGCGTGGCCGCGGTCGACAACCGGTGCAGCGCCGACTCGGCCCCGGCCGTCAGCGTGTACCTGTGCGAGAACCTCGTGCTCGCGGCCGGCGGCCCGGGCGAGCTTTACAAGACGACGGTTTACCCGCGCGGGCAGTTCGGCATCCACGGACTTGCGTTCAAGGCCGGCCTGGCCGGGCAGAACCTGACGGAGTCGCAGTTCGGCCTGGCCAGCACGAAGTTCCGGTGGAACGTCTCGGGCACGTACATGCAGGCCGTCCCGCGGCTCTTCAGCACCGATGCGGACGGCGGCGGCGAGCGGGACTTCCTTGCCGGCTGTTTCCCAACGATGAGCAAGATGGCGACGGCCATTTTTCTGAAGGGCTACCAGTGGCCGTTCGATCCGCAGCGGATCGAGGACTGCGGGTCGTCGCTCATCGACGTGCTCGTCTTCAACGAGACACAGAAGGGCCGGCGGGTCTTCATGGATTTCCTGCGGAATCCCGTCGGCTCCGACGCGATGGCGCCTTTCGCTCTCGATAATCTCGAGGACGAGGCGCAGAAGTATCTCCGCGGCGCGGGCGCTCTCCAGGCGACGCCGATCGAGCGGCTGGCGCACATGAACCCGCTCGCGATCGACGTCTACAAGAAGAACGGGATCGACCTGCACACGGAGCCGCTCGAGATCGCCGTTTGCGCGCAGCACAACAACGGCGGGTTCGCGGTGAACGGGTGGTGGGAGTCGAGCATTCCGCACACGTTCGTGATCGGCGAGATGGCGGGCACGCACGGCGTAAAGCGGCCGGGCGGGTCGGCTCTCAACGCCGGGCAGGTCGGCGGGCTTCGCGCGGCCGAGTACATCGCGAATTGTTACGGCGGCTGGCCCGAGGCCGGCCCGTGGTGCGATGCCGTCGAGCAGCAGACGCAGGCGCTGTTCGCCAGGTTCGAGCAGTTTCGCCGGTCCGAGGATGGCTTGGACCCCGGCGCCGTGATCGAGGAGATTCAGGAGCGGATGACGGCGTCGGGCGGGCACATCAGGGAGATTGGCGACGCGAAGGGCGCGCTCGACGCGGCGGCCGCGCTGTGGCGCGCAATTCAGGAGAAGGGGTTCGCGGCGGCGCGCCCGCGCGACCTCATCGCGGCGGTCCGCGCCGAACACATGGCGCTGACGAGCGCCGCCTACCTGAGCGCCATCGTCAGCCTGCTCGATCAGGGCGGCGGCTCGCGGGGATCGCATCTGGTCGTGGCCGACGACGGCGTCGAGATTCACCCGGACGTTCTCGACGGAAAGACCGGCCGGCCGCTGCGGTTCAAGCCGGAGAACGAGGAGCTGCGGTCGGCGGCGCTGCAAGTGCGGTACGATTCCGAAGCG